>JAFZQQ010000005.1 GCA_017620315.1 Oscillospiraceae bacterium
GGTCCCAGTCTATGGCGGTGAAAACGCTTTCCTGATTGACGCCGGATGCGACGTCCGGCGCCGCGCCGCCGCGCTCGCACCAGGCGTCCAGAAAGGCGTCGCCGCCGTTTATTATGACCGGCGTACCGTCGGCGCGCAGCGCGCGCAGGATCGTCGAAAGGCCGTCGAATATCCCGCTGTCGGGATAGAAGTAATAAACGTCGCAGTTGTCGACGAAAAAGCCGTCGACCCCCTTTTCCCGCAGCTCCTGCGCGAGCGTGTCAAGGAGAAAAGCCTGCCAGCGCGGAGAGGACACATCCATCCACACCTCCTCGTCCCAGTGCTCATACGCGCCGAGCGCGAGCTCTTCGTATTCGCTCCAATAGTCCCGAAAGCTTTCGAGCGAGCCGACGTTGAGATAACTGTAGACCGTATGTCCGTTTTTGCGGAATTCGGCTATATCCTCTCTGGAATAATACTGTGCGTCGATTACAATGTTGTTATAAGCGTTGAGCGCTGAAAGGCTTCCCTCATAGCTGAGAAACACGCCGTAGTCATGCACTTCGCCGCCGTCGCCTTCGCGCGCCGCGCAGCCCGCGAGCAGAAGCGCCGCGGCAAGGGCAATAAGAACATGTCCGGTTTTCACGCTTCATTGCTCCCTTCATATTGCGATATGTGCCGCTTTATGATATGATTTACCGTGAAAGCTCCGTTTCAAATCATCAACCCGAATGCCGGAGCATAAGGAGGACAAGACGATGGCGATCGTTGTTGTTGGTGCGGTCTTTGTGGATATCAAGGGCTTTCCCGACGGGAAATACGACCCCGCGGGGCGCAACGCCGGGCGCGTTGTGACGGTGCATGGCGGCGTGGGGCGCAACGTGGCGGAGGATATCGCCAACGTGGAGCTGCGCCCGAAATTCGTCAGCATGGTCGACGACACCGCCTCCGGCGCAGACGTTCTGCATAAGCTGCAAAACCACAAGGTCAACACCGACTATGTGCTCACCCGCCCGGACGGCATGGGCCTGTGGCTCGCGGTGTTCGACAACACCGGCGACCTTGCGGGCTCGATCTCCAAGCGTCCCGATCTCGATCCCCTGGTCGATCTGCTCGACGCGAAGGGCGACGAGATCTTCCGCGACGCAGACAGCATCGTGCTTGAGGTCGACATGGACAAGGAGATCATCAAGCGCATACTGAAATACGCCGAAAAGTACAAGGTAAAGACCTTCGGCGTGGTGTCCAACATGGCGATCGCCTCTCAGCGGCGCGACTTTTTGCAGTCGATCGACTGCTTTGTGTGCAACGTGCTCGAGGCAGGCATCCTGTTCGTGGACGACTTTACGCAGATGGAGCCCGAGGAGCTTTGCGAGGAGCTTTACGGGCGCATTGTCAAGGCGCGCATCCCCTCGATGGTCGTCACGCTCGGCTCGCGCGGCGCGGTGTACGCCTCCGCCGACGGCGAGCGCGGCTGTTATCCCTCGGAGAGCGTGCCCGTGCGCGACACCAGCGGCGCGGGCGACGCGTTTTGCGCGGGCGTGTCCGTGGGCCTCACTTACGGCAAGAGCCTCCGCGAGGCGGTGCGCATCGGCACGCATCTTGCTGCGTCCGTCATCATGGTGCCGGAGAACACCTGCCCGCGCTTTTTGCCGAACGAGCTGGGGCTTGACGTCGAGGTCGACGGATAACCCGCAGCGATCATTGTACACCACATTCCCACCGCTTTCAACAGCGGGGACAAGAGGGACCGGCATGGACGAAAAAGTGACAAGCGGATATCTGGAAGACGCGCTGCGCTATTTAGGCGTGCGCGGCGAGCCGCCGCGCGAGCTGCGCGCGCAGGCGGAGGACATTGCCGCGGAGATTGCGGAGGAGATCACGCCAAAGTACACCTTTCGCGCTTTCCCCCTCGCGCGCACGCCGGAAGGCGTCAGCCTTGAGGGCAGCGGCGTCGTGCTGCCAGGCGCTCTGGCGGGCAAAATGCTCGCGGACTGCGACGCCGCGGTGCTGCTTGCCTGCACGCTCGGCGCGCTTTTCGAGCGCAAGCTGCGCGCGCTTGAAAAAAGGGACATGAGTGCCGCGGTCATCTGCGACGCCTGTGGGAGCGCCTGGGTCGAGCAGGGCTGCGACATGGCTGAGCGCGAGATACGCGCGCGCTTTCCCGGAAGATACCTGACCGACCGATTCAGCCCCGGCTACGGCGATCTTCCTTTTTCACTGCAGCCGGACATTCTCTCCGCGCTGGACGCCGCGCGGCGTCTCGGCGTCGTCGCGGGGGAAAGTCTGATGATGACGCCGTCCAAATCCGTCACCGCGATCATTGGCGTGTCGGGCGAGCCGCAGAGAGCGAGGGTGCGAGGCTGCGCCTTCTGCGCGCTGCGCGATGGCTGTAAATACAGGAGGGAGGGTCAGAGCTGTGAAGTCTGAGCTTTTTGATTTCGGGAAGGTGCTTCTGCTGGACGGGGCTATGGGAACCGTGCTGCAAAGCCGCGGACTTCCGCCAGGCGGCGTGCCGGAGCTGCTGAATTTTGAGCGTCCCGAGCTGCTGCGGGAGATCCACCGCGAATACATCGCCGCGGGCAGCGAGGTCATATACGCAAATACCTTCGGTGCGAACGCGCTGAAGCTGGCGCGGACGGGAGAGAGCGCGGAGCGCGTCATAACCGCGGGCGTCAGGCTTGCGAAGGAGGCCGCCGCGGGCACCCCCGTGCGCGTCGCGCTGGATATCGGCCCTCTCGGCGAGCTGTTGGAGCCGCTCGGAACGCTGACCTTTGAGCGCGCTTACGAGCTGTTCCGCGAGGTCGCCGCCGCCGGAGAA
>JAFZQQ010000088.1 GCA_017620315.1 Oscillospiraceae bacterium
AGCGCATCGCGGGAAGCGAGCTCTCGTTGATATCTCCGCTGTCGCGGTATTTTTCGAGCTCCCGCCCCGGCAACTCCGGCACGAAGCCGTTGATATACTTCGCGTAGCTCCAAAGGCTCACAACAAGCTGCTCGCGCGTGAGGACGTCGTCCGGCGCGAACAGCGTCGCCGAAACGCCGGTCATCACGTCCTCGGCAAGCGCCCAGCGCACTGCCTCGGTGTACCATTTGTCATCCGGCACGTCGCGGTACTGCATTGAGAGCCCCGTTACCGGCTCGCCCGACATACGCCACAGCGTCGTCACAAGCTGGGCGCGGGTCATCGGCTTGTCCGGCTCAAAGTAGCGCATGCGGTTGCCGTAGCCCTGCATAAGCCCATGCTCCAGACAGTAGCGAACG
Source organism: Oscillospiraceae bacterium (assembly GCA_017620315.1). GTDB lineage: Bacteria > Bacillota > Clostridia > Oscillospirales > Oscillospiraceae > Hominicoprocola. The sequence continues at coordinate 399 of JAFZQQ010000088.1, forward strand.
CCCTGCGCGTACCACATATCCGGGTCAAGGTCAAGATAATCCTCAAGCCTGTCCGCCGCGAGCGCGCTTCCGCACACGCACGAAAGGCACATTATGAGCGCAAGCAGCGCCGATATAAGCTTCTTCATCCATCTTCCTCCCGGCTCACGCCGCGCCGCCGAGCAGCGAACCCAGCAGCAACGCGGAGCTGAGCACATACAAAAGGCAGCGTCCGTCGCGCTCCGCCGAGCAGCTTTCCGCTGCCGCGCCGATAGCCTTCTCCGCCTCTGACAAACGCTCAAGCGCCTCGCTTGCGCGCTCGCGCACCTCGTTCTCCGGGGACGAACGCTCAAGCTCGCGCGCAAGCGTCATGATAGCCTGATGCGCACAGACCGCCGCCCCCGCTTCAGCCGGCGCAGAGCTGCCGATCACAAAAGGCTTGCCCGTCTGCCTCGCGATCTCACGGACAACATAGGCGTCAAAGCCCTCGGGCGCGTCCGCAGCAGCGCCCGGCGGCAGCAGATAAAGCTCGCTGAGCGCGCCGCGCAGCGCGGCGCAGGACTCCTCCATCTCCGCCTCCGCAACGGGCAGAACGCCCTCGGCCACGGCAAGCGCGGCGGCAATGCGCGCGGCTGTGGGAAACGCGCTTTCCGGCTCGCGCGAAAGGTCAAGCTCGTCCGGCTGCACAAGGTTTGGCATATCCGCCATCTCGCTGCCGCGGTTGGCGATCACCTCGTTTACGTTATCGTTTGTGTCGCTTGGCGCGCTCCATACCGAAAGCGGGAAATCCTCGCCGTGTTTTCCGCGGATAAGCTCGTCCGCCGCTGCAAAAATCGCGGCGCACTTCTCCTCGCCCATGCGCTCCGGCGCAAGCGTGAAGTTCGCCCGTGCCGACGCCTTTTTCAACAGCCCGAACGCGCGCAAAAGCTCGTCCGGCACAGGCTCGCCCGTCTCTCCGCCGCGGGAGCGGCGGCTCTCCGTCAGCTCGCCCCAATAACGTCCCTCGGGTACGCCCGGCGCGCGATAATCCGCTCTTTCGCCGTCAAACCCCATATACCTCACCTCTTTTCAATACTCCATTATATTGTATACCGCTCCAAGTAAAAACGCAAGGTCTTGTAGCTATTTTTTTCAAAAATGCCGCAGCCACTTTTTGACATACCGAAACGCCCGCGCAGTCCAACCTGCGCGGGCGTGTTGTCTCTATTTCTTTATACCTTCGGCACCGTCACCGTAAAGGTTCCTCCGGCGTCGGTAAACGTGAGCTTCTCCGGCAGCTTTTTGCGTTTTTCCTCCGCCTTTCTCGCGGCGTCCAGCCTGCTTCTCTGCTCGCGCAGAGCGAGCGGTATTGCCGCGCAGCAAAGCGCGACGAAAAAGCCTCCGGACAGCACGATGGTCTTCATCTGCTCATACTCCGCCCAGACTGCGGGCAGCAGCGCGTCGGCAAGCGTCAACCCGGAGGCTCCGAGCAGCAGCGCAACGACGCTGCGGCGGGAAAACAGCTTTTTAACGGAAAGGTCGGGGAAAACCGCCTTTGCGCAGAGGAAAAACGCCGCGGCAAGCACCGCAAGCATAATGGCAAAGCCCGCGAGCTTGCCGAGCACCGGCTGCATAAGCGTCCACGCCGCGCCGAAGGCGGCGAGCAGAACGCTGCCGAGCGCCCACATCGGCAGGATCACCAGAAGGCGCACAATAAGCGGCAGGCGCAGTATCCGCTCGCGAAGCACAGCGCGCACGCCGCCGCGGCGGCGCGTCTCCTCGCTCTCGTCCTCCTGCATACCGGCATCGTCGTCATCGGCCCCGTCAAGCCCGGTATTCATGTTGTACACAATGTTTGGCGCGCCGTCCTCAGGCAGCAGAGCCGCAGGGCTCTCAAACAGGCTGCCCGTGACCACGCTCGCAGCGGTCAGAAGCGCCAGTGCAGTCGTCACCGCCGCTTTTTTCGTCGTCTTTTTCATCCGTCTACCTCTTTGATTCGTGCATTTCTCTTTTATGAAATCATCAGTTGCCCTCTATGCTCTTGAGCGTCATGTCGCGTCCGGATACGATAGAGAGGTTTTTCCCGAAGCACTCCGGGCAGATAAGCTCCTGATCCTTCAGCGGGAAATCGATGTCACACTCGTTGCAGTGCAGGATGCCCGGCACGGTCTCGACCGCAAGCTCCGTTTCCTCGAACTCCGTCCCCTGCGCCACCGCGTTGAACCCGTCGTACAGATAAGGTATCTCGATCCCGGAGAGCTCTCCGACCTCGAGCACGATCCTGTCGACGCGCTCCAGCTTCTCCTCCCCGCACACGCGCCTCACCGTGCGGAGCAGCGCATCAATCAAGCCCAACTCGTGCATAAGACCTCTCCCTATGTCGCGGAATAGAACAGATCCATGCGGAAGCAGGGATGCCCGCAGCTTCCGTTTACATAATACATACCGTCTTTCTCGCCCCACGACACCTCAACGGTGTCTGCGAGCTTTGCCTCCGCACTGTACTCCACACGTGCCTCACGCAGTATTCTCCCGTGTTCCGGTGCTGCCGTAACATCCTCGGCAAGGTCGAAATAACGGGTGTTGTTCATGTGTCCGTTCAGGTCGACATAACTATACGGAACAGAAAACGTGCTGTGATTCGGAGCCTCTATCGTCTCAAGCTTTGTCAGGTATGGGACCTCTCTGCCCGTCACCGTTCCCGGGATCATAACGCCATGCTCGTCCGGAAAGGCAACCGTGCGCGTTGCGCGATCCATGAGCGACCAAAGCGCGCTTCCGCGCGCAAGCGTCTCGCCGTTTGCGGAGACAAGCTCATAATAGCGTGGGAAGATAAGGTGCATCGTCTCGCCCGGCCATGTGCGCACGACGATTTGCTCGTCATACTCGGGCATGCGCCCGACTGTGACATACTGGTGTGTCACGACCCACAGCAGTCCCTTGTCGAGCGTCTTCTCGCGTCCCGCTCCGAGCTCCTCGGTATGGCGGATAGACGCCGACTGCAAAATGCCGAACAGCGCAGAGGTGCGAAGACGGCGAAAGCAGTCCACATGGTCGCTGCCAAGCCGCAGCTTCAGCTCGTAGACGGCGCTCATTTGCTGTATTTCTCGATCGCGTCGACGACCTCGCCGAGCGTGGACAGCTTTGTCCACTGGCGGTTGGGTATGCGCGCGTTGAATTCCGCTTCAAGCTTGCAGATGACGAGAATGAAATTCATAGAATCCATCCCCATGTCCGTGTTGACGACCGTGTCCTCCCGCAGCTCCACATTCTCAAGCTCGGGAACGCAGTCCCTGACGATCTTGATCGTCCTCTCAAGCCTCTCTTCTCTTGTCATGTCGATCCCTCCATACTCTCTCGGCCGCGGCGTTACAGCCTGGCTTTGAGTTCCCATCTCTTGATCTTGCCGGTCGCGGTGCGCGGCAGGGGCTCGCTGAGGCGCTTGATCGACGCGACCCTCTGTCCTATGGGCCTTTCGTTCTGATATGCCCCAATCGCGTCGAGCAGCTCGTCGTCGCTTCTCCCGTCGCCGTATATGGCAAGCGTCACGCGTCCCGCCGAGAGCGCAAGCGCGAAATCCGCACTGCCCAGCATGTGTGAAAGCGCACCCTCCGCCTCCGGCAGAAAGATCTTCGTTCCGTCGTCGAGCACGAGCATATCCTTTTTCCTGCCCGTCACATGCAGCCTTCCCTTTTCGTCGATGCTGCCCAGGTCTCCCGTGCGGAACACTCCGTCCGCAAGAGCGACGTTCGTATCCTCCGCGCATTTGTAATAGCCCTGCATCATGCAGGCGCAGGTTTTTATCAGTATCTCTCCGTCCGGAGCTATCGATAGCGTATAGTCCGGGCAGATCGTCATCGCATAGGGCTCGTCCCCGATGGAAAGCGCCACGCCGGAGCTGGTCTCCGTCAGTCCGTAGCCGAAGCATACGCGGATGCCTTTTGCCTTGACGGCGTTGATCAGCGCCTCCTGACATTCTCCCGCGCCGACGAGCAGTACCTTCAGCTCATCGTTCAAAAGGCCCTGCTTGACCAGAAAGCCAAGCAGCATCGGCACGACCGAGACCGCCGTGGGTTTAAAAAACGCGCAGTCGTCGATATAATGTCTTGCTCCGCGCCCCAGCGCGACGCACGCTCCGCAGGACAGGCCCCAGACCATGCCGCACATAAAGCCGAACACATGCGCTATCGGCAGCATGCACAAAAGCGTGTCGCCCTCATGGAGCGGCAGCAAAGTGCTTCCGTTGTACGCGCAGGCGCACATGCTCTTTTCCGTCAGCACCACCGCCTTTGAGCGCGAGGTCGTGCCGGAGGTGAAGAAAAGTACCCTTCCCTCTCCGCCGCTGACGCCGCGGGCAAGGCTTGGCGCAAGCGCCTCGCAAAGCTCGCTGTCGCCCCAGAGCATATCGACGTCGGTATAAGGAAGCAGCCCGCGAAGCAGCGTCAGCGGCGCGTTCTCATCCAGCAGCACGACCTGCATTCCGGCGCGCAGCGCGGCAAATATCTCGATCACACAGTCGATGCTTCCGTCGGCCAGGACGCCCATGCAGGTCTTGTTGCCGCGCAGCTCCTCCGCACGTCCGGCTATCGCGGCCTCCGCCTCGGCATACGTCATCGTCTGAAGGCTTCCGTCCCGTTCAAAGCGCAGCGCGGGAGCCTCCGGCGTCCGCTTTGCAAAGTGCGAAAACAAATCCGCAAAGCTTGAAAAACGCAAGCTGTATCACCCCATGTCGCTATTTTAGATGATTCCACATTTACATTATAACACAGGCTTTTTCCATTGAAAAGATTTTTTTGTCAAAGCATGCAAAAACCCGTGCATTTTCCCGTTTGTTGTAGTATAATCATGCCAATGATCCGATCCGGACATATATACTACAAAACTTGGAGGAAATCAAGCATGGACAAGAATGTTCGCATCTGCATTATCGGCGGAGGCCCCGCCGGACTATCTGCGGGCATGTACCTCGAAAAGAAGGGTTACGAAAACTACACCATTCTTGAACGGAACGACCGCGTCGGCGGTAAATGCTGGTCCCCCACCTACAACGGACGCCGCTATGAGATGGGCGCCATCATGGGCGTTCCCAGCTACTATGCCGTGCACGACGTCGAGGAATTCTGCGGCATCACGCACGACGGCCCCAAGCTGAATCGCAACTATAAAAATGCCTCCGGCAAGGTCATCGAGCCCTTTGAGCCAAAGAAGAACATTCTCAAGATCCCCCGTCTTCTCAAGATGAAAAAGCAGCTCAAGGTCTTCGGCGAGCTGCTTGAGACCAAGTACAAGGGCTATGACGTCAACGGCCACCGCGGCGTCGCCGAGGGCCGCTACGACGGCTTTGCCGTCACTCCCGGCCGCGAACCGGTCAGCGGCAGCAACCCCAACCTCAAGGATCTGTGCCTGCCCTTCAGCGAATTCTGCCGCAAGAATAACGTCGAGCTGGTGCAGGACATCTGGATCGGGCCGTACACCTCCTTCGGTTACGGTTATTTTGACGAGATACCCGCCGCTTATGTTCTCAAGTATCTGGACTTCCAGACCACAATGAACTTCGTCAAGGTCAACCTCTGGACCTGGCAGAACGGCACGCAGTATATCTGGGAGCAGCTCAACGAGCACCTTAAAAACAAGGCGCGCCTGAGCTGCACCATAGAAAAGGTCGAGCGCCATGACGGCAAGGTCTATGTCACGGTCAACGGCGCTGTCGAGGAATACGACAAGATCATCGTCACCGCCCCGCTGCACATCCCCGGAAAGCGCGCCGACGGTCAGAAGGGCATGGACGAGTATTTCGACGTGCGCGACGACGAGAAGGAGCTGTTCTCAAAGATCGACTATGAGCGCTATGACGTGCTCGCGGTCGAGACCAAGCCCGAGGATCACCCCGAGATCAGTTACTACGTCTTTGACAACATGGTCAAGGAGCGCCTCGGTCACCTGATGGTCTATTATCGCCGCTGGAAGGACAGCGTCGACCAGATCATCACCACCTACGCGCTGCGCAAGCACAAGGACA
>JAFZQQ010000089.1 GCA_017620315.1 Oscillospiraceae bacterium
GAATATGAGAAGTGGCTTGCATCTCCTGCGCTTTCAGACGACGAGCGCGCAGAGCTCAAGGCGATCGCCGGCGACGAGAAGGAGATCGAGAACCGCTTCTATGGCCCGCTGGAATTCGGCACCGCGGGGCTGCGCGGCACGATGTACGTCGGACTGCACAATATGAACCGCCACGTCATCGCGTGGGCGACTCAGGGCTTTGCCGATGTCATTTCCGCCGAGGGCGCGGAGGCGAAGGAGCGCGGCGTCGCGATCTGCATGGATTGCCGCAATCACAGCTATGAGTTCGCGAAGACCGCTGCCTGTGTCATGGCGGCAAACGGCATCAAGGTGCGTATTTTTGACGCGCTGCGCCCCACGCCGGAGCTCTCGTTTGCCGTTCGCGAGTATCACTGCCAGGCAGGTATCAACGTCACCGCCAGCCACAATCCAAAGGAGTACAACGGCTATAAGGTCTACTGGGAGGACGGCGCGCAGCTGCCTCCGCAGCACGCCGACGCCATCGCGAAGCGCCTCGCGGAGATCGATATTTTCGACGGCACCAAAACCATGGATTTCGACGCAGCGGTCAAGTCCGGCATGATCACCGTCATCGGCGAGGAGTGCGACAAGCGCTTCCTTGAGGAGGTCATGGCGATGGTCAACGACTATGATAGCGTCAAGAAGGTCGCCGACAACTTCAAGGTCGTCTACACGCCCTTCCACGGCTGCGGCTACAAGCTGGTTCCGGAGGCGCTGCGCCGCCTCGGCATCAAGCATCTGATCTGCGAGCCGCAGCAGATGAAGATCGACGGCGACTTCCCGACCGTCGTCTCCCCGAACCCCGAGAACCCCGAGGGCTTCTATCTCGCGGTCGACCTTGCCAAGAAGGAGGGCGCGAGTTTCATCATCGGCACCGACCCGGACAGCGACCGCGTGGGCGTGATGGTGCGACGCGACGTCGGCGAATATCAGGTGCTCACCGGAAATCAGACCGGCGTGCTGCTGCTCGACTATCTCATCGGCGCGATGAAGCGCGCGGGCAAGCTTCCCGCGAACGCCGCCGCGCTAAAGACCATCGTCACAACCGAGATGGCGCGCAAGGTCGCCGAGACCAATGGGCTCGACTGCTACGATACCTTTACCGGCTTTAAGTTCATGGCGGAAAAGATGGGCCAGCTTGAGGGCGCGGGGAAGAACACGGTCGTCTTCTCCTATGAGGAGTCTTACGGCTATATGATCGGCCACTATGTCCGCGACAAGGACGCCGTCACCGCCTCGCTGCTGATCACCGAGATGGCGGCATGGTACGCCGTGCAGGGCATGACGCTGTACGACGCGCTGCTCGCGCTGTTCAAGAAGTACGGATGGTACGGCGAGAAGACGCACAACCTGGTCATGCCGGGTCTTGACGGACTGGAGAAGATGGCGCAGCTCATGGCAGGCCTTCGCGAAAACCCGCCTGCCGAGATCGCGGGCGTCAAGGTCACCGCCCGCCGCGACTACAAGGACGGCACCGAGACCGACGCCTCGGGCAAGGTCAGCTCCATCGAGCTCAAGGGCTCCAATGTTCTGCGCTATGCGCTCGAGGACGGCACGGTCATCCTCGTCAGGCCCTCCGGCACCGAGCCGAAGATCAAGGTCTATATTCTCACCCAGGGCAAGGACGCGCAGGAGCGCGACGAGCGCATCGCCAAGTACTCCGCGTGGGTCGAGACCCTGAAAAAGTAAAAATCGAACACTTTATGTTCGCCGCCGCGGGAGCACCGCGGCGGCGATTTTTTCGACCGATTCGACGGGAGTCTGTTATAACGTTATCCATTCTCATATCGTCGACGGGAAAAAGCATTATTCGACAAGGTTCTATACGCGGTAAGTCTTTTGAACATCATAAAAGAATCTATTAAATGCTATGGAAAATGCCGGTTTTATGCGGTTTTATGAAAATACACAGACTGTGATATTTTAATGAAACAATACAGTCTGTGCGTGATGATTTGGAACTCATCTGGCCCGGCCGAGGAGGGGGTTCACGCGCCTGCGGGCGCGCAGGGCGGGTTCTGAAACCAGTTCTTTCCTTTTGGCGCAAAAGGAAAGAACCGTTTTCAGACTTCCAAAGGAAAGCGTATTGAACCGAAGCGAAAACCCATTTCGGTTCAATAAGGGAGCCTTGAACCGTAGTTCCAAGCGACGTTTTGGGTACTTTGTCGCCGTGGACAAAGTACCTCGTGCCCGGAGGCGCGAAACACCTCCCCCGCACGCCCGCAGGCGCGCAAAAACCTCAAACAAAAAATGGGGCTCCCTTTCGGAAGCCCCATTTTGCCTTGGTGGTTTGGTTGAAGTCCTTTGATTAGAACATGCCCTGGCAGAGCATCGCGTCGGCGACCTTCTCGAAACCGGCAATGTTGGCACCGGCGATCAGGTCATAGCCCAGGCCGTACTTCTCGGCGGCGGTGACGGACGCGTTGTAGATGTTGGTCATGATCTTGTGCATCTGCGCATCGACCTCTTCGGCGCTCCAGTACAGACGCTCGGCGTTCTGAGCCATCTCGAGCTCGGAAACAGACACGCCGCAGGCGTTGACAGCCTTGGACGGAGCGACGACCATGTGCTTCTGCTCCTTGAGGAACATAAGCGCATCGTTGGTCGTGGGCATATTGGCGACTTCGATGTAGTACTTGACGCCGGACTCAGCGATCTTCTTCGCCCAATCCATGTTGA
>JAFZQQ010000090.1 GCA_017620315.1 Oscillospiraceae bacterium
ATCAGCTTATAGAGGTTTTTGAGACCGACGCTGTTCCTGGCGATAAGAATAATATGTTTCAAATGACGGCCGGCAGAAAGAGCGCCTTCTGGCCTGTGCCTCATCATCTCATCGTTGATACTCTGAATATTCGTCACTCCACGCTGCTCAAGAATCTTGAAAAACCTGGCAAGCATCTGCGCAACGGGAACGGCATCATCGCTTGCGCGATGATGATTGAATTCCGGAAGACCAAGTGCGTCGGCGACGATATTGAGCTTATGGCTTTTCAAATTGGGAATGAGATTCTGTGCGAAGATAAGCGAGTCAAGATAGGTCGGTTCAAAGGGAATTCCGCATTTTTTGCAGCCTGCGCGAATAAAGCCTATATCAAATTCAGCGTTATGGGCGGCAAGGATACGGTCTCCGGCGAAATCAAGGAAAGCGCGAAGGGCTTCCTCAAGCTTCGGCGCGCCGCGGAGCATCTCGTCGGTGATGCCCGTCAGCCCGACTATATTCGGTGAGAGCCTGCGCTCGGGGTCCACAAAGGTCTGAAACGTATCGACTATCTTGCCATTTTTCATCAGCACAGCGCCGATCTCGGTAATAGCTTCCTCTGTGACCTTCAGGCCTGTGGTCTCAATGTCAAAGCAGACGATCTCGTCTGAAAAAGAGCCATCCTTCGTACCGTGAACCGCGACACGATCGTCAAGATTATTAACGAAATAGCCTTCACATCCGTAAAGTATTTTTATTTTACCCTTGGCCGCTTTGGAGGCGTCAGGGAAAGCCTGTGCCACGCCATGGTCTGTAATGGCTATTGCCGGCATACCCCATGAAGCCGCAAGCGATACCACCTTCTTTGTGTCAGTCAGCGCGTCCATGTTGGACATCTGGGTATGCAGATGAAGCTCTACGCGTTTGACCGGCGCATCGTCTTTTCTTCCCTCATGCGCGACAGAGTTTATTTTTGAGGGATTCATCTGTATATCTTTTCCGTCGCGGCTCAGCTCCATTCTTCCAGTTACTCTGAGCCACATCCCCGGCGTTATATTCTGCTGATACTGCTTCACATCCGGGCCTTCTATGAATCTGGTGACATTCACCGAGCCCGTATAGTCGGTCATCTGTATTGAGACGATCCATTTTCCCTTCTGCCTTGTTTCATGGCAGTCGAATCCAAAGACCTCTCCCTCGATAACAGGGGTTTTAAGTTTTAGATTAAGGTCACGCATAGGCGTTTTCTTGTCTTTGATCTCGCCGCCTATGATATTTTTTATTTTAGGCTTTTTCTTTCCGGGCTCGGTTTCCTCATCCTCCGACGCGACCTCATGCGCTATGATTCTCACGGAAGAAAGGGCATATCGCTCGGCAAGCTGCTCCTCGACGTCTTTGACAGTATTATCCGAAAGAGGTTCCTGCGTTTCGATCTCAAGATGCAGTTTTCTTGCCTCGGGCTCAAGAAGCATATCCGTAACGACAGTCTTTGTCAGTATGCACCTAAGTGAAAACTCCGGGAAAAAATCACTGAACAGGTCAAAAAATGCTTTTCTGTCTTCCATTTTCCAATTCCGTTTCTATATTTTTGATATCTCATCCATCAGCGCGTCTGCCAGCTTTTCCTCCGGTACTTTGTAAAGAACCGTACCGCGGCGGAAGATAAGCCCCTCTCCCTTTCCTCCGGCAATCCCAATATCTGCGGCGCTCGCCTCTCCGGGGCCGTTGACAACGCAGCCCATTACCGCGACGGTTATTCTTTTGTCACAGTCGGACAGTCTTCGCTCAAGCTCCTCGACAAGCGGGATCATGTTGTAGGAGGTGCGGCCGCAGGTGGGGCATGAGATGATATTGACGCCGGTGCTGCGAATACCGCACGCCTGTAATATCCGCTTTGCGGCGTATACCTCCTCGACCGGATCCGCAGTGAGCGAAACCCGCACGGTATCACCGATCCCGTCACACAAAAGCGAGCCGATTCCTATCGAGGACTTCACAATGCCCATCGACGGCGTTCCCGCTTCGGTGACGCCGAGATGCAGCGGATAATCGCATTTTTCTCTCAGCATGCGGTACGCTTTGATGTTTGTCGGAACGTCGCTGCTCTTTACAGATACGCAGATATCTGTAAAATCATACTTTTCAAGAAGTCTGATATGCCCGAGCGCACTCTCTGTCAGCGCCTCCGGCGTCACATGCCCGTATTTTGCCAGAAGCTCCTTTTCAAGCGAGCCGCCGTTTACGCCGATTCGTATCGGCACGTTATGAGTGCGGCAGGCGGTGACAATGGCACGGACATTGTCCTCTCCGCCGATGTTTCCCGGATTGATGCGGATCTTGTCAGCTCCGCGCTCAGCGGCCTCCACTGCCAGACGATAGTCAAAATGGATATCGGCCACAAGCGGAAGGTGTATTTTTTCCTTTATGCTGCTTATGGCACGGGCAGACTCCATATCAGGCACGGTCACGCGCACAAGCTCGCAGCCGGCCGCTTCAAGCGCCCGTATCTGTCCCACGGTAGACCCGACGTCGTTCGTTTTCGTGTTGCACATAGACTGTATAGATACCGGCGCGCCTCCGCCAATTGCAAGTGCGCCGGCGTAAATGCGTTTGGACATGTCAGCCTCCGTTATTTCACAAGCTTTGATACGTCGTTAAATGTTACAAACAGCATCAGTCCCATCAGTGCGACGAAGCCCACAGCGTTGATAACCGCCTCAAACTTCTGAGGTATCTTTTTCTTGAACAGAAGCATAGCTATCTCATCCACGATCAGGATAAGGATCTTTCCTCCGTCCAGTGCGGGAAGAGGCAGCAGATTCATCACAGCAAGATTGACCGCAATCATAGCGCCGAAGAACAGAACGTTTTCAAGCGCGGCGGCAAAACCAGCCTCCGCTTCTGTTTCCTGCCCCATTTCGCTGATCGTGGATACGATTCCAACAGGCCCGCTCAGATCCTTAACTCCCGCAGTGCCGGTTATCAGCATCTGAAGGCTCATTCGCACAAGCCGAACATAGTCAATAGCGTTATACCAAGTGTATTTCAGCTTGAGCAGCGGCGTTGCCTCGACTACATTTCCGTATGAAAAACCGAAGGCGCGGTACTCATTTCCGTTTTCATCGGTATATGTCTGCTTGTGGAGCGTCCGTTCAAGCTTCTTGCCGTCTCGCAGCACAACAAGCTCCAGGGTATCTCCCTGAGATTTGTACTGAAGCACTGTTGCAACGTCATTTCTCAAATAAATACGTTCGCCGTTTATCTTGAATATTTCGTCGCCAACCATAATACCGTCCTCGCCGGCGGAGGGAAAGCCGTCGTTCAGCGCAACTATCTCATTCGTATAAAATGCGGCTGCTCCCGCGTAGAGGCACAGCAAAATCAAAAGCCCTGTGATAAAGTTCATCGCTGCACCGGCGATAATAATCAGAAACTGCTTCCAGAACGGCTGGTGATTAAGCGCCCTCGGATCCTCCGATTCGTCATCCTCTCCCTCCATTGCGCAAAATCCGCCAATGGGGAAAAGACGGAGGGAATAATCCGTCTCCCCTTTCTTCTTTTGAAACAGAAGCGGGCCCATACCGATGGAGAACTCATTTACCTTTACGCCGCAGGCTTTAGCCACGGCAAAATGGCCAAGTTCATGAAGCCCGATAAGGATCCCAAAAATAAGGATAGCTAAGAGAATATAAACCATAACAACCTCGAAAAAAAAGAAATTTATAGCCGTTTTATAGCCTTTGCAACGCTCTCGCGCGCAAGACGGTCTGCCTCAAGTATTTCCTCCAGCGAAGGCGAAGAAACCTGTGTGATCTCCGAAAGCGCGGCCTCAACAAGCGCCGGAATATCATTAAAACCTATTCGTTCATCCAAAAACGCCCCGACAGCGGCTTCGTTCGCGCCGTTCATTATTGCGCAGGACGTACCTCCCTGCTTTGCGCAGCGCCTTGCTATCGCCAGGCAGCGAAAAGCATCCTCATCAGGCGCGGCAAATGTCAGAGGCGCACATTTTAGCAGATCGAGCGGTTCGGCGCTGGATACGACGCGAGTCGGGAACGTAAGCGCATAACGGATCGGGAGCTTCATATCCGGCGTTCCCATTTGCGCCAGCAGCGCTCCGTCACGGAACTCGACAAGCGAATGGACTATGCTTTGCCTGTGGATCACGGCGTCGACCTGAGAAAGCGGCAGCCTGTAAAGCCTCATCGCCTCGATGATTTCAAGTCCCTTGTTCATCAGCGTTGCGCTGTCTATCGTTATCTTGGCGCCCATAGACCAGTTAGGATGCTTTAATGCATCCGCACGGCTCTTCCCCGCAAGCTCTTCATAGGAAAGCCCGTAAAACGGCCCTCCGGAGCAAGTGAGCAGAAGGCGCTTTATTTCGCTGCGGTCCCGGCAGCCCTGAAGGCACTGGAAGATAGCGCTGTGCTCGCTGTCGACGGGGATAAGCTCCGCACCGCAGCGCGCAACCTCATCCATAACCAGCTCTCCGGCACAGACGAGCGTCTCCTTATTTGCAAGAGCTATGCGTTTTTTACATTCTATGGCTTTAAGCGTGGGTTTAAGCCCTATCATTCCCACCACTGCGGTGACGACCGTATCCGCCTCCGGCAAAGAAGCTGCGGCGACAAGTCCCTCCATCCCGCTTCCGACCTCAATGCCAACGTCTGCAAGGCGTCCGCGCAGCTCTTTTGCGGCGTCATGGTCATAAAGCACCACAAGACGCGGGTGAAACTCCCGCGCCTGCTTCTCAATCAAATCTACGCTTGAATTTGCGGTCAACGCAGCGACTCTGACGCCAAGCTCTCGAACGACGTCAAGGGTCTGCCGTCCTATAGAGCCCGTCGAGCCCAGTAATGAAATACTTTTTGTCATGTCAAATTATTCCAAGGCAAACAAATAAATATATGACAGGCGCAATAAACAGCGTCGAGTCAAAGCGGTCAAGCACACCGCCGTGCGTAAGGAACAGGCGGCTGTAATCCTTCACGCCCGCTTCACGTTTGATCAGCGAGGTCGAAAGGTCGCCAAGCTGCCCGAAAACATTGGAAACTATTCCGACGAGCGCAAGCATAATGTAATTCGGCGTGTAACCGAAAAAGCGGCTGCCGATAAGACCAAGAAGCAGCATTCCGAGGGCGGAGCCGAGCATATTTCCGTAAAATCCTGCCCATGTTTTGTTGGGGCTGACATGCGGAGCCATCTTTTTCTTTCCGAACCACTTGCCGAAATACATCGCGAGTGAATCGCCGGCAAATGCTGTGAAAAAAGGCGCGAGCACATAGACCCTGCCAAAGCTGTCGTGCATTCTCAGAAGCAATATGCAGCCGTACATTGCCGGGAAAAATGCGCCGCCGACTATCCCCGCCGAAACGGTTGAAAAACCGACTGCATTATTCTTCCCGTATGTGATGACCGAGGCGGCAAACAGGCTCAAAATCAACGGAAGCGGGCCAAAAAACATCGCAGGGACATCCTCCGGCAGCAAATCCCGGCAGTATATCGTAATGACCTGAGCTGCGGCAAACACAGCGGTTATGATGATGAGCTCTCGCGATACGTTCTTCCCCGCTACCTTCAAAAGCTCATACGCAGCGAGTGAGGAAACGGCGGTCACAAGCAGCATTGTCGCCCATACCGGGCAATAAAGCAGGATGAGCAAGAGAAGCGGCAGCCCGATAACCGCCACCAACCAGCGTTGTTTCATCCCCAACACCTCACCTTTTGCCGCTCAAGCCGCCAAATCTCCTGTCACGTGTGTTATACCAGGTGAGAGCCTTGTCAAGCTCTTTCGTTCCAAAGTCCGGCCAGAGCGTGTCCGTCACATATATCTCGCTGTATGCGCATTGCCACAGAAGGAAGTTGCTTATGCGAAGCTCGCCGCCGGGACAGATCAGAAGCTCGGGATCGGGAAGTCCCACTGACCAAAGGTAATCCGGGAAAACGCTTTCAGTCAGTTCTTCGGGTTTTCTCCTTCCGTCCACACAGTCTTTGGCAAATCGCCTCGCCGCGCGCACAAGCTCGTCTCTGCCGCCGTAATTGAGGCAGATGTTCGCCTGGAAGCCGGTGATATGCCGCGTCAGCTCGTCTGTTTCGGCAATGAGCGCGCGAAGCCTTGGCGATAAAACGCTCACATCGCCAAGAAAACGAAGGCGGATATTGTCGCGAGCCATAGTTTCAATACTCTCGTGAAGATAATCGTCAAGAAGGCCCATAATAGCGTCGATCTCGCTTTGAGGGCGCTTCCAGTTCTCCGTCGAAAAAGCGTAAACGGTAAGGTATTCGATCCCCAGATCCTTGCAATAGGTTGCGATTCGTCTGAAGTTCTCGGCTCCGGCCTTGTGCCCGGCCGTGCGCGGAAGCGAACGCTTTTGAGCCCAGCGACCGTTTCCGTCCATAATCACCGCAACATGAC
>JAFZQQ010000091.1 GCA_017620315.1 Oscillospiraceae bacterium
CCTCCGCGATCTTCATTCTGTTATGGGCGTTGAGCTGCATCTCTTTGAGCTCGCTCATGCGCTTTTCGTACAGCTCGTCGAGCTTTTCGTAATACTCCATGGCAAGCTCGTGCTCGCCCGTGCTCTTGTGGTATTCCGCCATAGCGCGGCAGACGACGAGCTGATCCATCGTGCCGGGGTTGCGCTCGGAGTATGCGTTCAAAAGCTCCGCCGCACGGCTTGCCCGTTCGCGCTCTCCGTTTGTCAAAAGAACATGCACCGCCCGCGCGACGTCCTCATAGACGGCATACACGTCGCCGAACGTCCCTATTTCGTCAAACGCGGCGTCGATCTGGCGGTTCCCCTCCTCCGGCTTGCCAAGCGTGAACGAAAGGCAGGCTCGCCTGATACGGCAGTCGCACGCAAGCCCGGGCAGCTTGACCTTGTCAAGAAACCCGTCCAGCCCGTCAAGGATAGCCATTGCCTTTTCAGGCTCTCCGATGCGTTCATAGCAGTCGGCAAGGTTTACATTAAACGCGGTCTTGCATGAGTAGTCGTCCGGCAATCTGGTTTCGAGCATTTTGATGCTCTCGCTGAGGTATTTGATGCCGGTTTTGAAATCGCCCATCATATAATAGCAGGTGGCAATATTGTTGAGCGTGTAGATCATGTCCCGACCGCTCAAACGCCATCTTTTGCTGATGCTGTATGCCTTGCTGTAGTGCTCAATAGCTACCTGAAAGCTTTCCTCAGAAAAATAAGAGATGCCAAGAAGATTATAGCAGAGAACAAGCTTCTTGTGCGCGTCGGTGTCCTTGAGCAGAGCCTCCGCCTTGAGAGCGCAGGAGAGCGCGGCGTCGCGCGCGCCCTGCCTGTATAACACCGCGGCAAGCTCGCAGTAGGCTGCGCCAAGCAGCACAATGTCCCCGGAGCGGCGCTCCGTACGGATGAGCTTTTTCAGTTCCTTTTCAAGCCGCGCCTGATCCCCTCCGCATTCCGCGACGAGCTTGTCTACCCGTTTGAGCGAGCTGTTTTTGCCCATTGGCATTGTCCTCCGTCATATGCGTTGAAACAGAATATTTGCGCAAGGCGCCGTATCCCCAAGAGTTTTCCTGCCCTGCCGTCAAATGACGCCGAGCGGGATCAAAATGATCAGCAGCAGCGCGACGAGCGCCCACTCGGCGAGCAGGAAAACGCGGCGCTTCTTCGGCTCCATATCCGGTACATAGTTGCTTGCGAGGAAGAACGGCACATAGGTCGTGATGAAAACTGGCAGCACGCCCCACCATTTGTAGACCCAAATGAAGGAGTGGTTGCCGGTGCCGGCAAGGAAGGACTCAAAAAGCGCAAAGAGCAGCGCCATTTCCAGCGCGCCGACGAGCTTGCAGCTTATCCCGCCCTTGCCGTTTTTTGCGAAATAGCGTTTCGTCCTGTCGTGCGGCAGCATTTTGAAGGAGATGATGCCCGCGAGCGAAAACATCATGGAAAGCTCCCAACAGACGCCGATGAGCAGGATGAACGTCGTCGACTCGTTTGACACCGACCACAGGGGATAACCGGCGACATGGCCGATGATCGCATTGGCGATCTCATAGAGCCAGTGTACGCCGTAGAGCGCAAACCCCGCGCAGACCGCTTCGGTGTTGCGGTTGTGGATCTCCGTCCAGTAAACGTAGAAAACAACGGCAAGAATGAAGATGAAAGTCCAGTTGAAATTCTCCGTGCTTCTGACGCGTATCGCGTCGACAAGAGCCATGGACTCCATAGAACCGTCGCCCCAAAATACGAACATTTTCCAGCCCTCCCGCAAAAAATCTGTATGATCGCCCCGCGTCAAGCCGCGGGATCATTGCGTAAGCTGCTGCGCGCGCGCAAGCGCGCCGTCGATGTGCGCGCAGAAATTTTCCGCGCCGAGCTTTTTGTCAAAGCCCGCCTTCTTAATGACGCGCATCGGCTGCCCGTTGACATGGGACATGATAAGCTGCACGTCCCGGCTCCGGCAATCCTCGTAAAGCACCTCAAGGCTGCGCATCGCAGTGGCGTCTATGGTGCTCACGCTCCTCATTCTGAGAACAAGGACTTTCGTGTCCTCCTTCGGAGATATCTGAAGGATTTTGCCCGCAGTCGCAAAAAACATCGGGCCCGAGATCTCATAAACGAGCGTATGCTTCGGGACAACACGAAGAGAGATGCTGTCCGGGTCGTTCTCCGGGTCTACCTCTTTCCAGCCTTCGACCTGCGTTACCTCGCTCATTTTGTGCATGAACAGCACCGCCGCGAGAAGCACGCCGACCTCGATGGCTACCACAAGGTCGAAAATCACGGTGAGCGCAAAGGTGACGAGAAGCACCAGGATATCGCTTTTGGGAGAGGACTTGAGCTGCTTGATGAACCTGCGCCACCCGCTCATATTGTATGCCACATGGAACAGTATCGCCGCTATGCAGGGCATTGGGATCAGCTTCGCAAGCGGCATCAGAAACACAACGACAAGCAGCAGGGTTATCGAATGCACCATACCGGCGACAGGGGTGCGGCCGCCGTTTTTGATGTTTGCGGCAGTTCTCGCGATCGCGCCTGTCGCGGGTATGCCGCCGAAGCACGCCGAGGCGATGTTCGCAACGCCCTGCGCGATAAGCTCCATGTTCGGGCGGTGCTTCGAGCCGATCATTCCGTCCGCAACAACGGCGGAAAGCAGCGACTCGATTCCTGCCAGCACCGCAATGGTGACGGCGTTTGCCAGCTGAGCGCGTACCGTTGCGAACGAAAACGCCGAGGCGCTTATGCTCAGCGTCGGAAGACCGGAGCGGATATTGGCAAAGGACGTTCCGATCGTATTGACGTTCAGATCGAGGAATTTCACAAGCGCGGCGGTTCCCACGACCGCAACGAACGACCCGGGTATCTTCTTAAAATATATGGGCCAGACGATCAGTATGGCGAGCGTAATAAGCCCAATGAGCACAGCTGTCCAGTTGACCGTAGAAGCGTTGGCAAAGAGGGCCTGCACCTTTTCGACCGTTTCGATCGGCTTTTCGCCGTGCTGATAGACGATGCCGGTAAAGTCCTTTATCTGGCCGATAAACAGGGTAACCGCTATACCGGCGGTAAAACCTGTCGTGATCGTATCCGGAATGTATTTGAGCAGACTTCCGAACCGGAACAGTCCCATGACGATCAGCAGAACGCCGGCAAGGACGGTCGCCACCATGAGCCCCTCTATGCCGTCCTTCATAACGATACCGGCTACGATCGTTGCGAAAGCCGCGGTCGGGCCGGCTATCTGCACGCGGCTTCCGCCCAGGAAGGATACCAGAAAGCCCGCGACGATCGCGGTGTAAATACCCGCCTCCGGCCCCACGCCCGACGCGATGGCAAGCGCGATCGAAAGCGGCAGCGCAATCACCGCGACGATGACGCCCGCGATGGCGTCTTTTGCGAGCTGCGAAAGAGAATAGCCTTTGATGGTTGAAAACAGTTCCGGTTTTAATTTATCCATAATTCTATATGCCTTTCACCGACGTCCCGTACATCTATGGATCGCCTTTGCGTCTTCCGATTTGACGCTCTTTGTCGAAACTATACCATTTCTCGCTGAAATAATCAAGAATCAATGTATTGCCGGTCGTTCCGGAAGGGCAGATCGGCTGTTCTGCGGCAGATTTTACGCCGAGCCGCTTTGCAAGCCGGCGCCTGTGTGATATACTTCCGTTGGGCGACGCCCGATACCCTTGTCATTCTTGAAACGGGAGATGATCAACATGAC
>JAFZQQ010000092.1 GCA_017620315.1 Oscillospiraceae bacterium
CTTCATGATCTCATAGTCCTCGTCCGTCAGCTTGCCGGGCTTGTTGAGCACCGCGTCGGGTATGCTGATCTTCCCGACGTCGTGAAGCGGCGCGGACATAGCCACATCGGACATATACCTCTCGGTCAGCTTCTCGGCGTAATAGCCCTTCTGCTTCAGCCCGTTGAGTATGATCCTGACATACGCCGCGGTCTTCTGAACGTGCGCGCCGGTGTCGGAGTCGCGGTTTTCGACCATATCCGCCATCGTAACGATCAGGCCGTTCTGCATCTTGTTGTTGACCTCCGCGAAGTGCCGGATGTCTCGCATCTGCTCAGCCGTATTGAGCGTCATCTTGCAAAGGGCGCGGTAGAGCTTTTCGACCTCGTCGCCCGTGCGGATGTCAAGCGCCCTGAGCTTTTTTACGTTCTCATCCAGCTCGCTCTGGTCGCCGGAGCCCTCTGTAAAGCCCTCGGCACAGGCTGCCATGCTGTTGATGGGATAGACGAGGAAAATGCGCGATACCCACAGGCCGTATGCCATCACCATGATGAAGAAGCCGGAGAACGTAAAGAGCGCCCTGAGCAAAAAGTCCTTTATATATCCCGAAAGATAGGTCATCGAAACGTCCGCGCCGGCGTAACAAACGGTCTTTCCCGCCGCGTTGCGAATCGGATGGTACACGGTCAGCACCCAGCCGCTTATGTCGTCCGACTCTATCGGCTCGATCTCCTTGCCCGCAAAGAGCGCCGGGAGGTAAGGTTTGAACGCGTCCTCAAACTCAGCCTTCTCCCCCGGCCCGTACGCAGGCATACCGTCCGTTTCAAGGTCAAAGACGAAATAGCAGCCGTCCTCTCTTATCTTGACTATGTACAGATACTGCACTCCGACAGAGCTCTCGCGGATGCTGTAGAGCAGTTTTTTCGTCTCGGCGTAGCCCTCGGCGGCCTCGCCCTTTGAGAGATACTCGTCTATCCTCTCCGGGTCAACGATCTCCGCGGCGAATCTTGCCGCGCTCTTCGCCGACGCCATATATTCCGCGCGCTCGTTCGCGTAGTACAGCCTGACGCTCACAAAGCCCATAACAACAGACAGCGTGACCGCCGCCAGGATAACCATGACGGTCATTCTCGTCTGGAGTGAGCGCTTCCCCGCTATTTTCTCACCCTTGAAGCTTTTGATCTCACCGTCGGACAGGGGCTTCTGTCTCCAGCCGCTGTTCCAGATCTCGCTTCTTTTCTCCGGAGGGATCAGATGCACCGCGCCAAGCGCCGCCAGAGCGGAGATCGCCTTGTCCACAATGCTCATGCCGGTGTTGATCAAAAGGAACGCCGCAACAGGGTCTATTCCCATCGCATCCGCCGCCTGGGCAACCGAGGCAAACTGCGGCCCGCCCAGCAGCGCAAGCTGTATGAGCGCGCCAAGGCCCCCGCTTATGACCGAGACGGACAGGATCAACAGGATGATGCCGTATGCCCTGCGCAGCAGGTCACGGCGGGCAAACCACGCCGTGCAGATCGCTATGAGCACGCTGATGATGGCGAAATACCCCGCATTGGGGTTGAACAGGCAGCAGAAGACATTCGACGCCACCGCGGTCATGATGCCCGGGAACAGCCCGCCCACGGCAGAGACGGCAATCGTGCCGATCGTATCGAGATAAAGCGGAAGCTCCAGCCTGTAGGTAAGATATGCCAAAAGCACGTTAACCGCGATGCCGATCACCGCGGTTATTGCGCGCTCCATACTGCTTTTGTCAAATCCTCTCGAATAGGTCTTCATATCGTCCTCTCCCGTCAGCAATGCGCGTTCCGTGTCCGCGCAGTCGGTGTGCCGTGCCGCCTTTGATTGTATAACATATTATATATATCACAGCTCTGCGCTTTTTTCCAGACCAAAAATGTCAAAAACGTTCTTGTTTTGCCGCGCCGGGCATGGTAACATGCCAAAGTGAACAATGCAAAAAGCCGCAGAATACGGCAAACGGAGGTAGTTATGGTTCGCTCAGGCTTTACCCGAATTTGCAGGACTTCAATTGTATTCGCGCTCATTCTCGCGCTTCTTCCGCTCTGCCCCGCCGCACGCGCCGTGCGCTGTGCGGATGTGGACGAGGGCGAATGGTATGCCGCGGCGGTGGAAGAGATCACCTCGCTGGGTATCATGGACGTCGATGAAAACGGCTGTTTCCGCCCTGAAGAGAGCGCCTCGCGCGCCATCATCGTCGAGGCGCTGTGGCGCGCGGAGGGAAGGCCCGCCGCCTCCGGGCAGGCGCAGCTCAAGGACGTCCCCGCCGGGAGCGCTTCCGTCGACTGGGCCTATGAAGCGGGCGTTGTTGCGGGAGACGAAAACCGGCTCTTTCACGGCGATTCTCCGGTGACGCGCCAGGAGCTTGCCGCGATGCTCTGGCGGCTGGAGGGCCGCAGCGCGCACAGGCGCGCGCTCAACTACGCCGACAACGCCGACGTCTCCGACTACGCCGCCGACGCCGCGGCCTGGTGCCGTGAAAACGGTCTTTTCGGCGGTGTGGGAGAAAACCGCTTCGACCCGCAGGGACTTGTGACCCGCGCGCAGACCGCCGCGGTGCTCTGCCGCCTGCTGCATCTTGACGGCGCCGAGCCGCCGCCCCTGACCGGCTGCGTGATCTGCGTCGATCCGGGGCACTGCGTCACTCCGCTTGCCGGCAAGGGCTACCGCGACCCTGTTTCCCCGCTGTCGAACGAGACCAAGGCAACCTACACCACCGGCACACAGGGCAAAAACCTGACCGAGGAAAAGCTGAATCTGATCGTCGGATTGAAGCTGCGCGACGCTCTGCGCGAGCTGGGCGCGACGGTGATCATGACGCGCGAGGCGTCCGAGATCACGATAAACGGCGTCGAGCGATGCACGCTGCCGAACCGTCTCCGCGCCGACGTTGCGGTGCGCATACACGCCGACGGCAACAACGACCGCAGCGTACACGGTGTTTGCGTGATGACCCCCGACGGGGATCTGCTGGGCACGCCCTCGATCAAGGACGAGAGCGTCCGCCTCGGCAGGCTGATGGTCAACGCCGTCGCCAAAAGCACCGGAGCCAAAAACCGCGGTATCATGCCGCGCTCTGATCTGACGAGCTTCAACTTCTCGGAAATTCCCACGGTGCTCATAGAAATGGGCTTTATGACAAACGCCGAGGAGGACGCCCTTCTTGAAACCGACGAGTATCAAAACAAAATCGTCGAGGGCATGGTCGAATCGCTGCTGGAGTGGTACGGCGTCAAATGAGCGCTCAGATAACCGTCTGTCCCTTTTGAAATAATAGACTTATAGCGATAGGCTTATAAGAGACTTATATGTTTTCTGCTTATAGATATGTCTTGAGAAATTCTC
>JAFZQQ010000093.1 GCA_017620315.1 Oscillospiraceae bacterium
CGAGGGCTTTACACGAACAGCAGTCGCCGCATTTTCGGCGCAGCTCGATCCAACGCTGGACGAGCTTGGCGATATCAAGACCGCGGTCAGTGAGGCAGTTACGAATGCAATCGTCCATGCCTATCCGAACGAGATTGGAAAGATATCTTTGCGCGCTGGGATCTATGAGGGCAATATCCTTGAGATAGTCGTGCGAGATTGGGGTTGCGGGATCGAGAATATAGAGCGTGCGCGCGAACCGCTGTATACCACGGGCGGCGAGGAACGCAGCGGAATGGGCTTCACGATAATGGAAAGCTTTATGGACTCCCTCAACGTGCGCTCAAAGCCGGGAAGGGGAACGGTCGTTACCATGAAGCGAAGAATATCGCAACGCAGCCGGGAAAAATGAGCGAGGAGACCTTTGCTCTGCTGGAGCGTGCGCAGCAGGGCGACGATTTGGCCTATGAGCGTGTGCTGACAGAGAACACAGGACTTATCTGGAGCGTCGTCAAGCGATTCTACGGCAGAGGCGTTGAGCCGGAGGATCTGTATCAGCTCGGATGCCTTGGATTCATTAAGGCTGTAAAGGGATTTAACCTAACGTACGGCACACAGTTCTCAACCTATGCGGTGCCAAAAATTGCGGGCGAAATAAGGAGATTCCTTCGCGATGATGGCCCCGTTAAGGTCGAGCGCAGCGTCCGTGAGCGCGCACTTGCGCTTTTCGGCGCAAGGGAGAGACTTCGCTGCGAGCTTGGACGTGAGCCGGCGCTCTCCGAGCTTTCGGAGGCAACGGGAGTGGAGCCTGAAGAGCTTGCGGAGCTCGAGCTTGCCACTGCCCGGCCGGAGTCGCTGCAGCAGGAGCTTGGCGACGGTTTGACGCTTGAGAACACGTTGGCTGCAGAAAGCTCCGACGAAATGGTCGAGCATATCGCGCTTCGTGCACAGCTCAACGAGTTGCCGGAGCGGGAACGCCTTACCCTGCTGCTGCGATACTATAAAGGGCTTACACAGAATCAGACCGCGCGCGTCCTCGGAGTATCGCAGGTGCAGGTCTCACGACTTGAACGAAGGGCGATAAAGCGGCTCAGGGAGGCGCTTCAATGAGCTGTTGGGGAGAATCCTTGGCCGAAAAGGCCTGCACGGCGTCGTTTTCCGGCTGAAATTCGGTCATTGTACCTCTGTAGCGCTTTGGAAGGTTGGACATACAGCATCTGGGGTTTTCACGCTCGCGTATTGCAATGGTGTCATAAAAACGTCTCCAGAGCTTACGGTAGGCTTCCTCCTCGGCATTAGGAGGCACGGGCTCAAAGGAGTCGAGCGGTACTATGCGCGAGCGGCCGTTCGCATAGAACAGCGCCTCACGGTGAGTCCTGTCATATATAAAAAAGCACTCGTTGTGACAGCGTTCGCAGAAATGGCTGCGCAAAAGCGGCAAAACCCGGTTTTCGGGCTCAATCTCTGCGCTCAGCATACCGCCATGCTCGGAGAAACGCAAAAAACCGCGCAGCTTTTCAACTTCTCCCGTCAAATGGCGTACTGCGCGCAGCAGCGGCTGATAGTCGTCGTCAGACAACCGTGTCAGGTAAGCCGAGCCTTCCTTGTAAAGCTTTGCTATGAAATTGTATATTGCAAGCTCCTTGTCCTCCAGACAAGTCAAAAAGGCCCTTCTCAGGAACGGAAGCACATCCGGCGAGAGCTTGATGAGGCTCCGTTCTATACGTTCCGTGTGCTCCTGTACAGTAGGCACCATCCTTATTTCATAAAGGCAAGGTTCAGCGTCCGAATCGCTCAAAAAAGTGGTTGGGCGCTCTTTTTGCGTGTAGCTTTCGTAGATACAGCACAACAGCCCTTCGAAGCTGCCATCGTATTGATAGATGATTTCCTTCCATGCCATAAGTGCTCCCTGCTTTTTGCCCATAGTGGGCTTATAAGCCTCTTATCCCGTAAGGTCGAAAAGCGACAGCTGCTCGTGCTCGGTCTCCGGTAGAGATGCACGCTCTATTGCCATCAGGTTTGACGCAACGCTTGCCTGCGAAAGGCGGAGCGGCGTAGCAAGAGAACCGGAGCAGGTGAGAAAGAACTGAGCCCGCTTCATCACCACGCCAAGCTTCCGCAGATCATCGATATGAAGCGGTCCGGTACGCCTTGCAACAAGTATGCGCCTTGCCGATACGACGCCGATGCCGGGAACCCGAAGCAAAGCTTCGTAGTCGGCATGGTTGACCTCGACCGGAAAAAACTCCGGATGACGCAGCGCCCAGCAGCACTTTGGGTCGAGCCGCGGGTCAAAATCCGGCTGAGAATCGTCCAACAGTTCGTCCGCGCTGAAACCGTAGAATCGAAGCAGCCAGTCCGCCTGATAGAGCCTGTGTTCGCGCAACAGAGGGGGCTTGGTACCGACAGAAGGTAAAAGCGTGTTCTCCACCACGGGGACATAGGCGGAATAGAACACGCGCCTGAGACGGTAGCGCCCGTAAAGCGCCTGGGTGAGAGTGAGGATATGACGGTCGCTCTCACCGCTTGCCCCAACGATCAGCTGAGTGCTTTGACCTGCGGGCGCAAAGCGCGGAGCGGAACGGTATTTGACAAGCTCGCTTTTGCTCTCGGCGCTCTGCTCGCTGATCTGACGCATCGGTGTGAGAATAGCCGAGCGAGTTTTATTCGGAGCGAGCGCCTTGAGCGAAGCCTCACTCGGCAGCTCGATGTTTACCGAAAGCCTGTCGGCAAGCAGCCCGAGCTGCGTGATAAGCTCGGGCGATGTTCCGGGAATCGCCTTGGCATGTATATAGCCGTTGAAACGATACTCATTTCTCAAAAGCGACAGGGCGCGGATCATCAGCTCGGTCGTCCTGTCCGGAGAACCGAGAACGGCGGAGGACAGAAACAGACCCTCTATATAATTGCGCCTGTAGAAGCCGATAGTCAACTCCGCAAGCTCCTCGGGCGTGAAGGAAACGCGCGGCATGTCGTTGGAGCGCCGGTTGACACAGTATTTACAGTCATAACTGCAGTCGTTCGACATCAGCACCTTGAGCAGGGAAATACAGCGCCCGTCTGCGCTGAAGCTGTGGCAGCAGCCGGCGACAGAGGAAGAGGTGCAGCCTATCATACCCTCGCGCTTGCCTCGTCTTGCGCCGCTTGATGTGCATGCTGCGTCATATTTTGCGGCGTCCGACAGGACGGTGAGCTTTTCAAGAAGCTCCATAACAGTTAAACGGTGCGGCGCGCTCTTGGCGGAGTGTCAAGCACGTCGATGAGCTTCATAAGGTTGACCGACGCAACAATAACGCCGACGGTTACGAAGAAAACAGTACCTGTTGCCATTGTGATTACCTCCATAGAACTTATGTTCGATAATGATTATAAACCGAACATACGTTCTTGTCAAGAATAATCGAACAGAAATTCTAAAAATCTTGTCGAATTCAACTTGACAGGTGAGCGAACAGGTAGTAAAGTACTATAGATAGACTTTATCGTGTGCGCACAGACTAAATATTGTACTGTGCGCCGCGGAAGGGAGCAATGATGAATGGATGATCTCAAGACCCGGTTCGCCGCAGCCAGAAGGGCTGCGATAGCCCGGGATTATGACAGACTCAATCCTGAGCAGCGCCGCGGCGTGCTTACCACTGAGGGGCCGCTGTTGCTGCTTGCCGGCGCGGGCAGCGGCAAGACGACCGTATTGATAAACCGCGTTGCGAACCTGTTGACATATGGGCGGGGCAGCGATTCCGACGAGGTGCCGGAGGGCGTGACTGAAGACGACGCGGATTTCCTTGAACGCTGGGCAAAACAGCCGGACCCTCAGCAGCGCGGACGTATGACCAGCCTCTGCGCGCTTGAACCGGCGAAGCCTTGGTCTGTACTGGCAGTTACCTTTACAAATAAAGCCGCAAATGAGCTTAGAGATCGGCTTGACGCTTTTGGGATTCGCGGTGTGCAGGATGTCTGGGCGCTGACCTTTCATTCGGCGTGTGTGCGCATATTGCGCCGCGACATAGACAAGCTTGGCTTTTCAACCGACTTTACGATATATGACACGGATGATTCGCGCAGGATCGTGAAGGATATTGTGCGGGAGCTGGAATTGGATGAAAAGGCGTTTCCGCCGCGCGAGGTACTTTCGATAATCAGCCGTGCGAAGGATGCAATGGAGACGTCGCGGGATTTTGCCGCGCACTGGTCCGGAAGCGGAGACTGGAGAAAAGAGTGCATAGCGAAGATATACAGCCGATACGACGCCATACTGCATGAGGCAAGCGCTCTGGATTTCGACGATATCCTTCTGCATACAGTTACACTGCTGCAGGCGTATCCCGAGGTTCGGAACTACTACCGCCGCAAGTTCCGTTATGTACTTATCGACGAGTATCAGGATACGAACCGTCTGCAATATCTGCTTATGAAGCAGCTTGTGGGGCCAAACGGCAATGTATGCGTTGTCGGCGACGACGACCAGAGCATTTACCGCTTCCGCGGTGCGGACATTACGAACATCCTGAACTTTGAAAAGGAATTCAAGGGTACGCGCACGATAAGGCTTGAGCAGAACTATCGTTCGACGCAGCATATACTCAGCGCTGCAAATGCGGTGATAAAGAACAATGTCGGGCGCAAGGGCAAAAATTTGTGGACAGACGCGGGCGACGGGGAAAAGGTGACGATCAAGACCGTATTCAACGAAGCGGACGAGGCCAACTATGTTGTTTCCTCCGTCATGAGCGAGGTGAGCCGCGGAAAGCATTGGAGCGACTGCGCGATACTTTACCGTATGAACGCACAGTCCAACGCGTTGGAGTATGCTTTCAAGCGCAACGGAGTGCCGTACCAGGTCATCGGCGGCGTAAAGTTCTTCGAGCGTGCCGAGGTCAAGGATATGTTGGCGTATCTCGCGGTTATCAACAATCCGGCGGACGACCTCAGACTGCGCCGGGTGATAAACAATCCCCCGCGGGGCATAGGCGCAACGTCTGTCGAGACGGTGCAGCGCATAGCGGCTGAGCAGGGGGCGCCAATGCTTGAGATCGTTCGGCACGCCGACGAATACGCCGAATTGAGCCGCGGCGCGGCAAAGCTTGCACAGTTCGCTGCGCTTATTGACGGACTGCGCGAGGCCGAGGAAAACACGCCGCTGCCTGAGTTCTACGATCTTGTGTGCAACAAAAGCGGCTACACTCAAGCTCTTGAGGACAAGAAGGACATGGAGAGCAGAGGGCGCCTTGAAAACGTGCAGGAACTCAGATCAAACATAATCGCGTTTCTTGACAATGAACCGGAGGATGAGACGCTTTCGGGCTTTTTGAACGAGATAGCCCTGTATACCGATCTTGACAGCGCAAGCAGCGGCGACGCCGTGACCATGATGACCATGCACAGCGCAAAGGGGCTCGAGTACCCCTGCGTCTATGTTGTCGGAATGGAGGAGGGCGTATTCCCGGGACTTCGCGCGATAGGAGAGGATGAGGAACTGGAGGAAGAGCGCAGGCTCTGCTATGTCGCAATGACACGGGCCAAGGAAAAGCTCACGCTGACCAATGCAAGGCAGAGGATGCTTTTCGGACACACGACGCCGAATCGCCCGTCACGCTTTTTGGACGAGGTGCCGCAGGAGGATTCGGACTGGCAGGGCAAGCCCGGACGGTCGACAGGAGGATTTGACAGCGCAGACTTCGGAAACGGCTATGAGAGCGGCTTTGCTCAGACACGCTATGCCTCCAGCAACGGTATGGACGGCCCGGTGCACACGTCGTACACTACGGGACGGAAGGAAAGACCGGCCGCGGTGGTGCGCTCATCTGCATTGCCCACACAGACTACGGGCAGCGCGAAGCTCATGGAGCTCTCGCCCGGAGAGCGAATACACCACAAGAGCTTTGGCGACGGCACAGTGAGCTCCGTCAAGCCTATGGGGGGCGACGCATTGGTAGAGGTCGATTTCGACACAGCG
>JAFZQQ010000094.1 GCA_017620315.1 Oscillospiraceae bacterium
GGAGCCCCTTCGGCCTCTTGGGTACTTCCGCACGTCAGAGCAAACTGCGCTCGCTCCGTTTCCGCCTGACGGTGAAAACTGCGTATCGCTTCGTTGCTCTTCCTTTCCAAAGCGCAAACGCTTCGCTGGTTTGCGTTTTGGGTAAGGACGCCATTATTAATTTAGGTTTGGCGGAGAGAGTGGGATTCGAACCCACGGGCACTTGCGCGCCGCCGGTTTTCAAGACCGGTGCCTTCAACCGCTCGGCCATCTCTCCGTGTCTTGTCCCGCGTCATCCCCAAACGCATAGGATACTATAACACAGCCATATTCAAATTGTCAAGAAAAAAAACAGCCTGTCACGGCTGTTTTTTCTTATCGCTTGTCTCCCGCCCTGAAAATAAGCGCCACGATGAGCGCGAACACTACCGCGGCGGCTATGCCGCCTGCCGTCGCGCCGAGGCCGCCGGTCAGAACACCCAGCCAGCCCTTCTCGGCGACTGCCTCCTTGACTCCGGTCGCAAGCGTATAGCCGAAGCCGGTCAGCGGCACGGTAGCGCCGGCTCCGCCCCATTCCACAATGGGAGCGTAAACGCCGAGCGCCGTCAGCGTGACGCCCGCGACCACATAGCCCGTGAGTATGCGCGCGGGCGTGAGCCGGGTCTTATCGATCAGCACCTGCCCAACGGCGCACAGCAGGCCGCCGCACAGAAACGCTCTCAGAAGCTCCATAGCTCAGTCCTCCCTGCAGTTTGAAATAATGACCGCGTGGCAAATGCCCGGTATGCTCTCGCCCTGAAACGACGAGGTCGGCGAGAGCAGTGCGCCCGTAGGGGCGAAGAGCAGCCTGTTCCACCGCTTCTCCCGCATCCCGCGCAGCAGATACCCGTTCAACACGCTTGCCGAGCAGCCGCAGCCGCTTCCTCCGCAGTGCATGTCCTGTGCCTCGACGTCGAAGAGCATCAATCCGCAGTCGTTGTAGTTTTTCGTCATATCCACGCCGTCGCGCGCAAAGAGGTCGGCGACTATGCCGTGTCCGAGCTTGCCGAGGTCTCCGGTGATGATCAGGTCAAAGTCCGCAGGCTTCGTCTTCGTGTCGCGGAACACCGCCGAGAGCGTGTCATACGCCGCCGCAGCCATTGCCGCACCCATGTTGTTTGGGTCGGTTATCCCCATGTCGACGATCTTTCCCGCGGTAACATGCGTGATATACGGCCCCTCGCCCTCCCCGCCAAGGATGCAGCAGCCTGCCGCCGTCGCCGTCCACTGCGCGGTCGGCGTTCGCTGCGAGCCGTACGGCACCGGCATCCTGTACTGCCGTTCTGCCGTACAGAAGTGCGACGAGGTGAGCGCCGCAGTACGCCGGGCGAATCCCCCGTCTGTCATCATCGCCGCGAGCGACAGCGCCTCCCCCATCGTCGAGCACGCCCCATAGAGCCCATAGAACGGGATATTCGTATCCCGCAGCGAGAACGACGAGCCGATGCACTGGTTCAAAAGGTCTCCGGCAAATATGCATTCTATGTCCGCCTCGTGCAGCGTTGCTTTTTCAAGCGCCTTGTTGAGCGCATGTCTCTGCATGGCGCTCTCGCCCTGCTCCCATGTCTTCTGTCCCCAGAAGTGGTCCTCGCTCAGCTCGTCAAAATACTCTCTCAGCGGCCCGGCGCCCTCCATATGCCCGCCGACCGCGGCGAAGCCCAGCACCGCGGGCGGATGCGTAAGGCGCACGGTGCGCATACCGATCCTCTTCCCCATAAACGCGCTCCTTGCAAATCGAATCACTGCTATTGTTTCCAGCATTGCAAAAAATATGAGTGCTTGACGCGGCGACGCACAAATAGTATGATGGTCAGGAAAACAGCCCCGCGGGGCGAAATGGAGGAAATGAAAAATGCTCGACCCCAAGACTAAACGCAGTGAAGTCCCCGAGGAATACACCTGGAACCTCAAGGACATCTTTGAAAGCGACGACGCCTGGCGCAAGGAATACGAGGAGCTCGGCAAGCTGCCCGAGGCCATCGCGGCATATCAGGGCACGCTCGGCAGAAGCGCTGCCGACCTGCTTTCGTATTTCCGCAGGAGCGACGAAATCGAAGTGCGTCTTTCCAAGCTCTACGGCTATGCGAGCTGCAAGAACGACGAGGATCAGGGCAACAGCTCCACGCAGGATATGCTGGGCAAGGCGCGCGGTCTGATCGTCGCCATTTCCGGCGCCGCCGCGTTCGCGACTCCGGAGATCCTTGCCATCCCCGACGAGACGCTTGAGCGCTTCCACAAGGAGGAGCCCGCGCTCGACGAGTACCGCCGCAGCCTGTATCAGATCCGCCGCCGCAAGGCGCACATCCTCTCCCCCCTCGAGGGAAAGCTCCTCGCCGCCGCCGGTGAGATGGCATGCGCGCCCGGTCAGGTCAAGAGCATATTCTCCAACGCCGACATGACCTTCCCCGACGTCGTCGACGGCAAGGGCGAGACGCACGCGCTGACCAACGGCTCCTTCGTTCCCATGGAGGAAAGCGAGGACCGTGTGCTGCGCAAGAACGCCTTTGACACTTATTACGGGCGCATCGGTGAGTTCAAAAACACTGCCGCCGCCCTGCTTGACGCTCAGTTCAAGCAGCTGCTCTTCTACTCCCGCGCGCGCGGCTACAATACCACGCTTGAGGCAAGCCTTGACAACACTGAGGTTCCGACCTCCGTCTATCTGAACCTGATCGAAGCGGTACACGCAAACATGGACAAGATGTACCGTTATGTCGCGCTGCGCAAGAAGCTGCTCGGCGTGGACGAGCTGCATATGTACGACGTCTACACGCCCATCGTCGCCGACGCCGCGCGCAAGATAGACTTTGAGGAGGCAAAGGCGACTACGCTGGAGGCTCTCGCCGTTCTGGGAGAGGATTACATTGCCCTTTTGAAGGAGGGCTACGATAACCGCTGGATCGACGTCTATGAGAATGCCGGCAAGCGCAGCGGCGCGTATTCCTCCGGTGTGAAGGTACCCCATCCCTACGTTCTTCTCAACCATAAGGACACCCTCGATTCCATGTTCACCCTTGCCCATGAGATGGGCCACACGCTCCACAGCGTCTACAGTCACAAGGCGCAGCCCATTTCCACCTCCGACTATGTGATCTTCGTCGCCGAGGTTGCCTCCACCTGCAACGAGGTGCTGCTTGTCCGCTATCTGCTGAACAAGACCACCGACAAGAAGGAGCGCGCCTACCTGATCAACCACTTCCTTGAGTCCTTCAAGGGCACGGTCTACCGCCAGACGATGTTCGCGGAGTTTGAGCTGACCATGGGTCGCATGGCAGAGGCGAATGAAGCACTTACCGCCGAGGCTCTGTGCGGGAAGTACCACGCGCTCAACAAGCTCTATTTCGGGCCAGACATGGTTTCCGATGACGGTATCGCGCTTGAATGGGCGCGTATCCCGCATTTCTATTACAACTACTACGTCTTCCAGTACGCGACCAGCTTCTGCGCCGCCGTCGCCATCGCCGACCGCATCCTCTCCGAGGGCGAGAGCGCCGTCGCCGAGTATAAGAAATTCCTCTCCGGCGGCAGCAGCGCGGACCCGATCTCGCTTTTGAAGATCGCCGGCGTCGATATGAGCACTCCCGCTCCGATCAACGCCGCGTTAGGGCTCTTCGACGAGCTTATCAACGAAATGGAGAAGCTCGGCTGACGCGCCGTGCGCTCTGCGGGAGGCGTTACCATGCAGGAGAAAATGCGCACGATAGGCTATCTTTGCCCCTCGTGCCGAAAAAAAGTCGTCCGTGACCGCTCCGCTTTCGCTCTGGCGGCCTCCGGCGCGATCGTGGGCTGCGATTGCGGCGGCTCAAATCTCACCATAGACGCCGAGGAGCAGCGTTTCCGTTTGAATGTCCCCTGTGGCGTCTGCGGCGGCGAACACAGCGCCGCCGTGGACGCGGCGCAGCTTTTGGACGGAAACGGCATCGCTCTTGCCTGTCCGAAAACGCGTCAGCTGTGCTGCTTCATCGGCGAGTCCTACGAGGTCGAGCGGGAGCTTGAAAGGCTCTCGCTCGCCGCCGACAAGGAGCTTGCGCAAAGCGGCGACGGCGAGCTGTTCGTCGACGGCATCATCATGCACGAGATCCTCTCCGAGCTGCAGGAGATCGCGGCAAGGCCGCACGGCGTCTCCTGCGTCTGCGGCAGTGAAAAGTATCGCATGGAGATCCACCCGACCTATGTCGACCTCATCTGCTCCGAGTGCGGCTCAAAGCTTCGGATCGACGCGGCAACGGACGAGGATCTTGACCGTCTATGCTGCAATTGGACATTAAAGATAGGCGGCAAAAAATAGCGTATGGATCTGATCGTTTCTATCGTTCTCTTTCTCATGGCGATGCTCGTCTGCCTTGTGCGAAACTGGGCGCTTTACTGGGCGCTCGGGCTCGGCCTTGTATTGTTCTGCGTGGTCGGGCTGCGGCGCGGGTATTCCGTAAAGGCGCTCGGCAAAATGATGTGGAGCCAGATGCCCAAGACGATGATCGTGCTGCGCATTCTGTTCCTCATCGGCATACTGACGGGCTTGTGGCGCTCCTGCGGCACGATAGCCTATTTCATCTGCGCGGGCGTGCGCGCGATCTCTCCGCCACTGTTCATACTTTTGGCGTTTCTGCTGACGGCGCTGCTCTCCTACGCGCTCGGCACATCCTTCGGCGTCGCAAGCACCGCAGGCGTAGTGCTCATGGCGCTTGCGCGCTCAGGCGGCGTCGACCCGATTGTCGCCGCCGGTGCGATACTCTCCGGCACCTACTTCGGCGACCGCGGCGCGCCGACCTCGTCCTGTGCCAGTCTCGTCGCCGCGCTGACGGAGACCGAGCTGTACCGCAACGTGAAGCAGATGCACCGCACGGCGCTTCTTCCCTATGGGCTCTGCCTGGTGTTCTATGCTTTTCTTTCGCTTCGCAATCCGCTTGCCGAGGCGGATGAAACGCTGCTGCTCGCGCTGTCTGGGCAGTTCGGCTCCTCGCTCTGGACACTGCTTCCCGCGGCGGTGATGCTCATTCTTCCGCTGCTGCGCGTGAAGATCTGGATCGCTATGATCGTTTCCGGCGCGGCGGCGTTCGCTGTGAGCGTGCTCGTGCAGCACGCCGGAATACTCGAAACGCTGCGTGTGTGCGTCCTTGGCTACGCTCCCGAGGGCGTCCTTTCCGATGTGCTTTCGGGCGGTGGGCTCATCTCCATGCTGACCGTCTTTATCATGCTGCCGCTCGCGTCGATGATGGGCGGCGTACTCGAGGGTATCGGCGCGCTCGGCGGCGCGCAGGAAAAGCTCGGCGCAGTCGGCGCAAAGCTCGGTCTTCTGCCGACCACCGCCCTTTTGAGTCTGCTGTGCTCCATGATACTCTGCAACCAGACGATCGTGCTGATCATGCTCCGTCAGATGATGGGCCGGGTCTACGAGGACGTCGGCGCTTCAAACGAGGAATTTGCGATGGACATCGCCAACTCCGGCGTGATGATCGCGGGTCTCGTTCCGTGGTGCATTGCCTGCGCGGTACCGCTGCAGATGCTCGGGGTCGGCGTCAGCGCGCTTCCTTACGCTCTTTTGCTGTATTCCATCCCGATATGCTATCTGCTGACAAAAAAA
>JAFZQQ010000095.1 GCA_017620315.1 Oscillospiraceae bacterium
GCCCTGCTGTCCAAGGCGCGGAAAGAACTGCAAGCGGCAAAATACCGTCATGACCGCCTGGAGGAAGCCGTGAAGCCCTATGTGGATTTCAGCGGCGTTTATGCATCGGCGGAGGATCTTGCGCGGAAGCTGCTCTCCGGCGCCGCGTGCGTCCTCTATATCCGTGCCCGCGTGCCGATGCTCCGCCTCTCGCGCGACGACGTCCGTCCCGACCCGCGCCGCATGCGCCTTATCGCGTCGGTCGGCGTGCCGATGGGCCTGCAGTTCTCGATCACCGCCATCGGCTCGATCATGGTGCAAAGCGCGGTGAACGGGCTCGGCACCGCCGTGGTGGCGGCGGTCTCTGCAAGCTCAAAGGTGCACATGCTGGTCTCCGCCCCGCTTGAGAGCTGCGGCATCGCCATGGCGACCTACTGCGGGCAGAACCTTGGCGCGAAGGACCTGAGGCGTATCCGCAAAGGCGTGGACGCGGTGGTCGTCATGTGCTTCAGCTACTGCGCGGCTGCGTTCGTGTTTAACTACTTCCTCGGCGCGAAGGTCGCGGAGTTCTTTATCGACGGCTCGGAGACGGCGATACTTGCCGATGTGCACCGCTATCTCACAATAAACGCAGCCGCATACCCGATGCTCGCGGTGATCTTCATCTTCCGCAACAGCCTGCAGGGCATGGGCTTTTCCGGGCAGGCTATGGGCGCGGGGCTTGCGGAGCTTGTCGCCCGTGCGCTTGTCGCCTTCGGCTTTGTCGGCAGCTTCGGCTTCACGGCAGTCTGCGTCGCGAGTCCCGTCGCGTGGCTTTTTGCGGACGTGTTGCTGCTCGCGCTCTACCATGTTGAGCTGCGCAGACTCGAACGCGCCTGGTCGGCGGAAAAAAGGACGCGCCGCCGCGACAGCATTGTTTCCGTCTGCCTCCGGCGCGCGTAAACAGCGTTTTGGGAAAAATCATTTTGACAACCCCGGTTGGCCGCGGTATAATTTTTATCGGGGAATACAGCCGGCTTTTGTTCCGCCGGCGGAATTGAAGGAGGTCAAAATGAAAGGATACGTTGAAAGGAATCTCAGAAAGAACGAGACCGTGATCGCGAAGTGCCATGTCACCTGGACGGCATTTGTTCCCATTATCCTCAGGGCTCTGCTTATCATAGCGGCAGCGTGGCTGCTCTGCGAATCTGTATCTGACATAATCCTCAAGGTGAGAATGCCCGAAGCTGGTGACTTCTATTTCGGCAGCGAGGAGTGGGAGACGATCCACAAGTGGCTTACCGTGTTCTTCCTGAGCGCAGTTGTCGCGAGCGTCGCTTATGCCGCTGTTCCGATAATCAGGCTCTGCTGCATTGAACTGGTCGTCACCGACAAAAAGATCATCGGAAAGACCGGCGTGATCTTTTCCAACGCGATCGACGCCTATCTTGAAAAGATCGACAACTTTGCCATAGACGAGACCCTGTTCGGCAGGATCTTCAAGTATTCCACCATCACGGTGGGAACGACCTCGACCACGATCAAATTCCCTTATATGCAGAAGGCTCTGGAATTCAAGAACACCGTTATGGACTGCTATGACGCGAGGAATACCGCGCTTATGAAGGAACAGGCGGAGCTGATCCACGCGGCGGCGAAGAACGCCGAGTAAACCGCCATCACAGAAAGAAAAGACCTTGTCCGAATGACATCGGACAAGGCCTTTTTACTTAACAGGCTCGGTTGTGTTCAGTTGTTTGCAAGAAACGCATCGAGCTGGCGCTGCACCTCACTGATGACCTTGCGCATTCCGGCGACCTCCATGCGGCTCAGCATTTCTGGAATGATCTCGTCGGGGTCGGCTGTTCCGGTGTACAGCTTGGGCCTGTATTCCACTATGAGCTTCTTGATCCACTCACATTCCGTGCTCAATGAGCTCAGATCGGGCGTGAAGCCCATGGCGGAGGACACGGTCGCATTGGCATAGCTCGCCATGGTTTTCTCCCACTGGTGGATATCGGTGGGAACCTCCGGGAACAGGGACGCTTCCAGCGCGCCCAGAGTGTAGTGGCCCTGCGCATAGGCCTGGACGCCCACATTCGCGCTGCCCTCCTCGGTGCGGATGACCGTGCCGTCATAATTGCGGATGTAGTGCTTGCCCTCGATGCCGTAGCGCGCCGTTTCCCTGTACCACGGGTCGGTGTTCATGAGCTCTATCAGCTTCAGCGCCTCGGCAGGGTGGTCGGTATAGGCGCTCACGGCGGTCATTGCCTGAATAGAAGATGTGCTCAGGTAGGGCCCGTCGAACCGGGCGATGTATATCGGCTGCTTGATGGTGTTCGCCCATACGGTTTCTGCCCCAAACCAACCCTGACCGGACTGGACGACGCCCGATTGGGCGCGCGGCATGGAGCTGAGCTCGGCCGCGTCAGGATTGATATAGCCAAGCTGGTACCACCTGTGGATCGTGCGGAGCCGATCCTTCCACGCGTCGATCTCAAGCGCGCTCTTGACCTCGTATTCATGGCTCGTTCCCTGTGCGCTCCAGTCCAGCCCGACCAGAGTATCCATGCTCAGCCAGTCCACCAGGGCGCTCTGCCAGGAGGTTATGCCCGATGAGGAGATCTTGATGGGGTAATCGTCGGGGTGGTCGTCCTTGTAGGCCTTCAGATACGGCTCGATCTCTTCAAAGGAGATGTACTGGTCCTTCTCAAAACCCTTTTCCTTCAGAAAGTAATTGCTGTTCAGGATCCAAAAAACCTCGCAGCCTATATCCTTCATATGAGGAATGGCATAGATGCGGTCATTTACCTTCGTGCCCGACCACGCGGAGTCGATAACCGTATCCTTCAACTCGGGATAGTGATCAAGATCGCTTGTCAGATCGCGGAAATTTCCGGCGGATACATTTTGGGCAAAATCGTTCCACCAGTCACAGGTGAACGCGATGTCGTATTCGTGTCCGTCCAGAATGGTGTCGGCAAGCTCGTCCCTGTCCAGATACCTGAATTCACATGTCACGCCGATCTTTTCCGCAGAGTACGCATTCAAAGCCGCCTCGACCTCGGGCCAGTCCTGTAGCGTTGAGGGCGTGGAGTACAGGACCCAGACCAAATGCACGGCATCCTTGCTGTTTGCGCGATTGGCCTCGGAGGAGCTGAGCTCGTTTTCCAACGCCTTGATGCGCTGTTCGGCTTCTTTGAACGCGCTGTTTGTGAGCCTGGACGACGAAGTGACACTCTCAAGCTGCACATCCATTTCATCTATTTTCACGGTCATTTCGTTTATTTTCTCAGTCAGCGCCCGTATTTGCTCCTGATGTCGGCCCGACAGCACGAGACTGAGAATGATCAGCGAGGCAAACGCAAGGCAGGCGAGTATGACCCGATGCTGCTGCTTCATGGCGTCGTTCTCCTTTCTTTATTCAGAGGCGGTTTCTTCAAGGTTTGAAAACATCTCGATCTTACCTGTCGCATACGAAAAGCCGCAGCCGCTGCGTCCACCGTTTTTGACCTGATAGAGCGCGAGATCGGCACTTTTGAAAAGGTCGGTGTCCGGTATCAGCTGGTCGTTGAACGCAACGCCCGCGCTGACCGTCACGATCGGCAGCCCGTCCGCGGGAGCTGAGAGCTTCCCAGCGACTTTTCGCAGCTTATCGCGGATCAGATCCTTTGAGCTTGAGTCCGCGTGGGTCATGATCACGGCAAACTCGTCTCCGCCGATGCGGCATACCCTGTCTTCCCGGCGAAAAGCCCCCCGCAGGCTGTTTGCAACCGACTTGAGCACAGCGTCGCCTATGTCGTGGCCGTATTGGTCGTTCACATGCTTGAACATATCCACATCCATAAGGATCAGAGTAAGCTCGTCCTCGGTCTTTGTCAGGCTGCCGAGCATGTCTTCATAGGCTGAGCGGTTATAAAGGTCTGTCAGTCCATCGTGCGTTGCCTCATAATTGAGCTTTTCGGTGGCAATCTGCTTTTGCTGCTGCAGCTGGTTATAGGTGCGCGCCAAAAAGCGGATCTCGCTTGCGCCCTCCTCGCGAAGCATCTGGTCATTGCGCATGCTGGTGATCTGCCGCCGCAGCGGATCGATCACCATGGTAAAGATGATTACCGCCAGAGCCAGCAGGGATAACATCAGTGCTCCCGTCAGGATATGCTGACCATAGAGCATGCTCAGCAGATTGTCGGAGCTTTCCACCTGCCGGGTCAGCATACTGCTCATCAGAACGTCCATGCTTCGGTTGATCCGCAGGGCGATCTCATTTCTCGAGGTCTCGTAGTCAAGGTCAAAGAGGAAGCTGCGCGCCTTTTCATCCTGCTCCTCCGGCGACAGCATGGTATCGGCGGGAAGCAGCTGGACCCCACGAAGCTTTTCCGGGTACTCCGAGATATCTCCGCCGATCGCCGCGACCTTCAGACGCATGGCATAGTTTTCCGTGACCGTCAGCCGGTTCCTCAGCTGCAATGCGTTTTCAAGCTGAGACAGGACGCGCTCGTCCATGGAATAAGCGCGCACCTCCTCCATAGCCTCGCTGAGAGCGTTCTGTGCCTGCGTATCATTGCAATACAGCTCTGCCTGCTGCGGATCGCCCGTTACCACAAAGCCGCGGGCATAATTTGTCAGCGCGTCGCTTTCCGCAAGCAGATTGGCGGCGATGCTCTGGCAATCGATGTAGTTTTTGGTGGATTCACGCATCTCTCTGTAGCTTCTGGAGGTCAAATACATATAATTCGCCAGAAAGAAGGATATGATAAAGCCGATCGCGACCATCACGATGATGATGGTACGCAGCGGGACAGCACGGTTTTCCGTTTGCATCGTCTCTTCCATGCAGAGGTTCTCCTTTTCAAGCGCGGCCTGCCCTTTGATATGCGGTCAAAAACGATAACGCTTTCGGCTTGGCTCCGATCGCATATCGGTGTGATCCGGTGATTTGAGGGAGCTAAATAACTGACAATAAATTTCCAATAATAATTCTAACGTAAAAAGTGGAAAAAAGCAATCCCTTTTATCGTCTGTCCGATACCGAATTTAAGCGGCATACAGATACCTTGCGGTGGCGTCACCCGCATGGCGGGGTTTGGCCTTTAAAAAACCGGAAAGCCCGCTGTGCAAGCGGACTTTCCGAAAACAGCAGAATAAAGGCTTTCCTTCTCAAGACGTCATTCTCTCGGTATACCGGAATCAATAAAGGTATTTCATCGTGCTGAACACGGCATGGCCGTCGCGCAGCACAAACGGGAATTCATACGTGTCGTCGTTCCCAGTCAGCTTCCATTCGCCCGCAGTGTCGTCATAGTCCTGACGGTGGATCGTCGCGACGACCTTGCCACTCTCACCGTCCGGCTCCATAAAAGCCTCGTAGTCCACAGAGGCGATCGTCAAATCGTCGCCGCGTCCTGCAATATAGACATAGAGCACACCGTCCAGCTCATAGAACAGCTCGCTTTGCGAAAGCTGTGTATCCACAAAGCTTTCGTCCACGTATTTGGACAGCTTGGCGGCAAGGTCGCTGAGCGTGTGGACGTCCGGACTGTCAACTCGGTAGACCTCACATGTCATGCCGTTGATTTCTACGCTCCTGCTGTTGCTGTAGTCTGCCGGAGCACC
>JAFZQQ010000096.1 GCA_017620315.1 Oscillospiraceae bacterium
ATACCGCCTGGAGGTACGGCTGATGGACTTCGGCGGCATCTTGCCGTCGGTGCAATCCGGGAAATGCGACATTGGCTGCGATGGCATCACCATCACCGAGGAACGCGCCGAAAGCGTAGGCTTTTCCGAACCGCATTACACGAGCCGGTCGGTCCTTGTCGCGATGAAAAGCACAGAGGAAAACACCTCGTTTCTGAATGAAGTTCGCTCAAGCTTTGAGAAGACCTTCCTCCGCGAAAGCCGTTGGAAGCTGTTTGCAGAGGGCGTCGGGACGACGCTGCTCATCACCGTGCTGTCCATTCTCTTCGGCACGGCGCTGGGCTTCGGCGTCTATATGCTCTGCCGAAACGGGAATCCCGCGGCAAACGTCATCACACGCTTTTTCGTTTGGCTGGTGCAGGGAATGCCCGTCGTTGTGCTGCTGATGATTTTATACTATATCATCTTTGCCAGTTCCTCTGTCAGCGGCAACGCCGTGGCTGTGGTCGGTTTTACGCTTGTGTTCGGCGCGGCGGTGTATGGAATGCTCTGCGCGGGCGTCGGCGCGATCCCAAAGGGACAGACCGAGGCGGCGTATGCGTTGGGCTACGGGAATACGCGCACCTTTTTCCGCGTCATCCTGCCGCAGGCGGTTCCACACTTTCTCCCCGCCTATAAGGGCGAGATCACGGCGCTCATCAAGGCGACGGCAGTTGTCGGTTACATCGCGGTGCAGGATCTCACGAAGATGGGTGATATTGTCCGCGGACGCACCTACGAGGCGTTCTTCCCGCTGATCGCCGTGGCTGTGATCTACTTTATCCTCGCGGCGATCCTGACTTTCCTCGTGAACCGTATGGAAATCTTCATAAACCCGAGACAGCGCCGGAAAGAAGATATCCTCAAGGGGGTGGAGACGCATGATTGAGCTGCGGCATCTCAATAAGACCTACGAAAACGCCGAACCGCTCAAGGATGTGTCGGCGACCGTCAACGACGGCGACGTCATTGCGGTCATCGGCCCCTCCGGCACCGGAAAATCCACGCTGCTGCGCTGCATCAACCTGCTGGAAAAGCCCACGGGCGGACAGATATTCCTGGATGGCGAGGAGATCACGGCACGGGGCTACGACGCACGCAGGGCACGGCGAAAAATGGGAATGGTATTTCAGTCCTTCAATCTGTTCGGACACCTGACCGTGATTGAAAACCTGATGATCCCGCCCATGGATCTGTTGGGGAAGAGCAGACAGGAGGCGTATGACGCGGGGATCGAGCTCTTGCGGCGCGTGGGGCTGCGGGACAAGGCGCTGAACTACCCCGATGAGCTGTCCGGCGGACAGCAGCAGCGCGTCGCTATCGCGCGTACGCTGGCGATGGATCCCGAGATCATCCTGCTTGACGAGCCGACCAGCGCGCTGGATCCAACGATGGTAAACGAGGTGCAATCGGTCATCTGCGACCTGTCACGGACGGGCAAGACCATGATGATCGTCACGCATGAGATGAACTTCGCCCGGTCCATTTCCAACCGCATATTCTACATGGACGAGAGCGGTATTTACGAGGACGGCACGCCGGAGGAGATTTTTGAGCGTCCGAAAGGGGAGCGTACCCGACGCTTTATCAGGCAGCTGCGCGTGCTGGAATTCACCGTTGATTCGCCGGGCTTCGACTTTGTTGAAGCCGGTGTGAAGATTGACCGTTACTGCCAGCAAAACGACGTTGCCCCGAAGGAGAAGTACCGCGTCCGGCTTGCCATCGAGGAGTTGGTGCAGCAGATCCTCCTGCCGCGGATGCCGGCCCCC
Source organism: Oscillospiraceae bacterium (assembly GCA_017620315.1). Taxonomy (GTDB): domain Bacteria; phylum Bacillota; class Clostridia; order Oscillospirales; family Oscillospiraceae; genus Hominicoprocola. Next base: position 1,788 of record JAFZQQ010000096.1, read on the forward strand.
GATATCCGCGTGGCGGTGGAACACGACCCGCGGGACGGGAGCACCGCCGTCTCCGCGGCCTACGCGGGGGAACGATTTGATCCGAAGAACACGGACAATGAGCTTTCCTATGCGCTGCTCATGAGCACAACTGAAGAGCTGACTTATTCGTATGACGCGGAAAAAGAACTGCCAAACCGGGTGGCACTCAAGGTCAGATAAAACGGTGTTTCAAGCTGTGGTTTGCCTTTTTTCAAAGGCAGCCAAATGATCGGATCGAAAATACAAAGAAGCGCAAGGAGAAAATGAACATGAAACTGATCCAAAAGTAAAGCAGCACAAGCCTTATCCTCCGCATAGTTTGCGGGCTTGCCATCGGCGTCATCCTGGGACTGCTCTTCAAAAATCTGAGCATTGTGCCGTTGCTCGGCAGCATCTTTGTCGGCGCGCTCAAGGCGGTCGCGCCCGTGCTGGTGTTTGTGCTGGTCGTTTCCGCACTTGCGCAGGGCAGCAATAAGCTCGACAGCCGATTTACCCTTGTCATCGCGCTGTATATGGTCAGCACGCTGCTGGCGTCGCTGCTTGCGGTGGTGATGAGCTTCCTGTTCCCACAGACGATCGTGCTCGCGGAGGCAGCGGCTGCGGAGTCTGTGCCGACGGGTGTGGGCGAGGTGCTGCGCAACCTGCTTCTCAACATGGTCTCAAACCCTGTGCGCTCCATTGCAGAGGGGAACTACATCGGCATTCTGTTCTGGGCGGTCATTTTCGGCCTTGCAGCGAAAAAACTGGCGAACGAGACCACCAAGAAGATGATGTCGGATTTTGCGGAGATCGTCTCCGCCGTAGTGCGCTGGATCATCAATCTTGCGCCCTTCGGCATTTTGGGCCTTGCCTATGAGAACGTTGCGGCCAACGGTCTCGCGATTTTCACGGATTACGGAAAGCTTCTTCTGCTGCTGGTCGGCTGCATGCTGGCGGTGGCGCTGATCATCGATCCGCTCGTTGCGGCGATCGTGCTGAGAAGAAACCCTACCCGCTGGTTTTCCGCTGTCTCAAGGGTTCCGGCGTGACGGCCTTTTTTACCAGAAGTTCCGCTGCGAATATACCCGTCAATATGGAGCTTTGTGAGGACCTTGGCCTTGACAGGGAGATGTATGCGGTGTCCATTCCCCTCGGCGCGACCATCAACATGGACGGAGCCGCAGTCACCATCGCTGTGATGTCGCTTGCCGCCGCGAACACGGTGGGGATAAAGGTCTCGCTGCCTACGGCGATGGTCCTTGCAATCATTGCGACGCTGGCGGCATGCGGCGCCTCGGGCGTTGCCGGCGGTTCGCTGCTGCTGATCCCGATGGCGTGCTCGCTCTTCGGCGTGGACGCGGATGTGGCAATGCAGGTCGTCGCGGTCGGCTTCATCATCGGCGTGGTACAGGACTCCGTGGAGACCGCGCTCAACTCATCCGGCGATGTGATGTTTGCCGCAACGGCAGAGTATGCCAAATGGATCAAGGAAGGCAAGCCGCTGCCCAGGTTCCTTGGCGGCACGGTGGAAACCAAAGCGTGAGCGTGCTTTTTTCCGATATACTGAGCCTGAGTCCTTCGCATTGCATGACATAAACTATAAACGACTTGCCCCTCACGCCTCTCGTCTCCGGGAAAGCGTGAGGGGCGCTCTTCTTTGCTCCAAAGACTTACGGATACCGTTTGAGAGCCTTTGACCGCGTTGTCAGGCAGACTGAAAATGTGGGGCAAAGGGGTTTAATGTGCTAACATAACAATCACCTGCACATTTTTGCTTATAATCTTGGAAATCAGGAACTTGCTTTTTGCGGCGCATTTATGATATTATTGTTAAAAAATTACGCAGTATGATTCCGCAGACTATAGGGAGGGGGGCCATGAAGAAACAAAAAAAGACCATTACATGGGTTTGCTCCGCTGCTTATATTTTGATGCTGGCCATGATGCTGATTTACATTTTGCTGCGTACGGGCCTGCGCACATCGGCATATCGGGAAAGGATCCGCGATTTTTCGGAGAACTGGCAGACGGAAACGTCGGAAAGCCTTGTGCTCAACGGAACCAGCGCCGGCAATTACGGCGGTTCCCTGATCGTGGAGAAGCGTCTTCCGGAAAGCATCGCGGAGGAGGACGAGATCTGCTTTCGCACGCAGAATGCCAATGTGACGGTCTGGGTCGGCGATCGGGAGGCCTATCGCTTTGAGGGGCGGGAAAACCTGACCGGAAAAGGCTACGGTATCGCATTCCATATGGTCGGCCTTTCGCAGCAAGATGCGGGACAGACCGTGTGCATCCGGCTGGACAGCGTGCTTGAGAGCCGTAAGGGCGGGCGTATCTGGCAGATTCGCCTGTGCCCGGGGGCGGATTATGTACGGATGCTTGTCGAAAACGATCTGCTTCCCTGCTGCTTTTCCACGATGATCATCTTTTTTGGCTTGCTGTTGCTGGCTGCTTATTTCTGGATGCCGGACAAAAAGGCAATGCCGTATGATATCGGCGCGCTGAGCGTTACCGCGCTGCTGCTCGGGAGCTGGTGCTTGAACGATACCCAAATCCCGCTGTTGCTGACAGGACAGATATATATCTGCCGTGTGCTGGACAAAATGTTGATTCCGTTGGTGATATTTCCGCTCATCTGCTTCTGCAACTCGATCACCCGGCAAAAACGCACGATTTATCGGTATATCTCTTTTGGGACGATGATACTTTTCATTGCGCTTCTTCTCGGACTGCACTATGGATTCGGGATGGACATGGTCGACCTGAACTATATCACCTATGCTTCCTATGTGTGTACGCTTCTGCTTTTGATTGCCATTTTTGCGGATAACGCGCGTTATTGCAAAAAGAACGGCTTGCGCACGAATCTTTTTGCCATCTATCTGGGAAGCGGCGTGTTTTTAGCCTGCGCTTTGACGGATATTGTGAGCTACTATACCTGGCGGGTCAGAGCCAGCACACATGGAACTTTTTCACGCTTTGGACTGGCGTTCTTTTTCATCCTGATGTTCTTTCAGTTCCTTCGCTGGTGGTCCGGCGAACACGCATCCTTTGAGCGCAGCCGTTTTATAAACCACGCGCTTCAATACGCCGTGTCCGCCAACGACTCGGAGACGAATATCAAGGTTCTGCTCCAATACCTCGGCACGGAGCTGCACGCCAAGCGCACCAACATTTTTGAGAAGCAGAGCGACGGTACCTATCTCGGTACATATGAGTGGTATGCGGAGGGTACAGAGCCCTTGAAGCCCAATCCAACCGTACTGCCGTACGAGGGCTTGGTCGATGGGCTTTACAAGAAGTTTAAGCGCGACAACCGCCTGATCGTTGACAATGTCGAGAACTACCGAGATGCGTATCCGGCTTTTTGCGAGATCCTGCACGAAAACGACGTCGATTCCGCGGCCATCGGCCCTCTGGAGACAAACGGTGAGCTGATTGGGTTTTTCAGTGTGGGCGGGCCGCCCCGGGAAAGACTGATGGAGATCTCGGAGATCATACGCCTGATCTCCTACTTTTTCACCCAGCTTATTCAGCAGCGTGAGGAACAGAAGCGCCTGATGCGCTACAGCTACTTTGATTCGCTCACCGGCGCGCACAACCGCCGCGCGTTCACAGAGTTTGAACAGAAGGGGATAGACGAACATACATCTTATGGGTTTGTAATGTGTGATATCAATGGGCTCAAGGCTGCCAACGATCGGTTTGGACACAGGGCTGGAGACGAAATGATCATCGATGTGGCGCAAAGCCTGATCGAGGTGTTCGGCGCCGTTCAGGTCTACCGCATGGGCGGCGATGAATTTGCCGCCTATGGCTTCGAGACGGATGAAGCGGCGTTTTATGCCGACGTAGAACGCGTAAAAAACCTCCTTGAGAAAAAGGGACGCAGCGCGTCGATCGGGGCGGTTTACTGTGCGGCCGGGACAATGGAGCCCGCTCAAGTAAAATCGGAGGCCGATGCGCGAATGTACGTGGAAAAGGAACGCTACTACGCGGGGAAATGCGACCGGCACCATCATTGACGGAGCGGCGCCGCATTGGGATGCCCTTAATACAATAAGAGAATCAAATCGGCAATGATATTTCGTCCGGATATGTAAAGCGGGTCGCGCCTTTTCAAAAAGACGCGACCCGCATC
>JAFZQQ010000097.1 GCA_017620315.1 Oscillospiraceae bacterium
GACGTCCCCGACGAAGGCCTGTACGTTGTTCCAGAGGGGCGCGGTGAAGATACCGTGGGTCTTCGCTGAACCGCCGACGTCCGGGGGCTGTAAAGGCTGCGTCCGAAGAATATCGGAGTATAGCGCACGGTCGGCGTACCCATGCCCGGTGCGAGACAGCGCCTTCGATAGCGGTTATAGCGCAGACGGTCGATGATCACCCAAATGACGATGACCGCAAGCAGCACGAGCAGGAACTTCCAGATCAGGCCGAGACCGCTCTGCGGGCTCTGCCATCCTTCGCCGCCGCTGCCGTAATCGACGTAGCCTCCGATCCCGTAGTACGAGGCGTACATGCCGTTGATGGTCTCGAATGCCCCGCTCGCCGCATCGTCCCACCGGTTGGTGTAGACTGCCGCGTCCAGACCGGAGCTGAGGCTGTTCTGATACTGGCCGCTCATGAGCTCCATGATCTCGTCGCCGCCGTTCATGTACCACGTCGGGCCATCCTTCGCGTCAACGAGGACGAGCAGCAGATCCCTTGCGCCAAGCCCCCATCGCTCGCCAAGCTCCGCAGTATACTCGTCCAGATCCCAGCCCTTCACAGACTTGACGGTCGCCACGGCGCAAAGCGCCCGGTACGAGCTGTCCCAGTTGTCGTTATACCGCTCGAGCATGCGCTCCGTCTGTGCGGAAAGCAGTCCCGCGCCGTCGTATATCCACGTTTCATACTTTACGTTCGGCAGCGAGGCTGGCTTTTTATAAAGCCCCCACGCGATGGACACAGCGATCATCAGCAGCATGACCGTCAGCGCAACGCCGCGTTTTTGGAAAAATTTCATGGCTGTCCCCCTTTCGGAAAACAGAGCGTAAATATATAGTAAGCGAATTTAATAAATGAGCTTACTATAGCAGCCATATTTCGCAGTTGCCGCTTTAGCGGCGAGCGAAATGGCGATCCAACTATTATAGTAAATGCAAATATTATTTGCGTTTACTATAGTTACTTGGAACGCAGCTCCAACAGCTTCTGCTTGAGCTCGCCCTCGATGCGCCCAAGCTCGATCTCAGCCTGTCTGCGCTTCTCGGCGCCGTCGCGCTGGATCTGGATGACCTCGTCGAGCGTGGAGATCAGCTGCTCGTTGGTGTGCTGGAGCGTTTCGATGTCGATGACGCTGCGCTCCGCCTCCTTTGCGGTGGCGATCGTGCCCATTTTCAGCATGTCCGCGTTCTTCTTGAGAAGGTCGTTCGTCGCCTCGGTGACGGCATTCTGCGCGGCGGTAGCCTGACGGGAATGCTCCATGCCGAGCGCAAGAACCATCTGGCTCTTCCACAGCGGGATGGTGTTCACAAGCGAGGACTGTATCTTCTCGACCATGAGCGTGTCGTTGTTTTGCAGCATACGTGTCTGGGGGCCCATCTGAAGCGAGACCATGCGCGTGAGCTCAAGGTCGTGGAGCTTTTTCTCAAACCGGTTGCAAAGGCTCACCATGTCGTTGTATTTCTGCGCATCTTCGGCAAGTCCGCTCTGCTCGGCTTTTTTGCGCAGCTCCTCCAGCTCGCCGGCGCGCAGCTCCTCAAGGCGCTTCTTGCCCGCGATGATATACATGGTCAGCTCTTTGTAATACTTGAGGTTCAGCTCGTACATCTGGTCGAACATCGCAATGTCCTTGAGCAGCACCACCTGATGATTCTCAAGCTCCTTGGTGATGCGGTCGACGCTCGCCTCCGCCTTGCTGTACTGCTCCTTGAGCAGCATAAGCTTGTCGCGCTGCTTCTGGGCAAAGCCGAAGATCCCCTTCTTTTCCTCCCTGCCGAAGCCCTTGACCTCGACGACGAGCTTGCTGAGCGTATCGCCGACCTCTCCGAGGTCCTTGTTGCGAACGCTGTTGAGCGCGTTTTCGGAGAAGGACGCCACACTCTTCTGCGCAGCAGCGCCGTAGTTGAGCACCAGATTGGAATCCTTGATGTCGATCTTCTTTGCGAACTCCGCAACCGCCTTCTTTTCCTCCTCGGAAAGCATGCTCTCGTCGAGCTTGACGGGCTCCGTCGGCTTCGCGGCTTCCGCCGCCGCCGGCGTGGGAACGCCGTCAAGCGTCAGCTCCGGCATTTCGGTCGCCGTTGCGGTGGGTTCAAGGGTCAGCTCGGGAAGAGAGTTTTCGGTCATGTCAGTCATTTTTTTATCCTCCATATTATTTGTTGACATCTGAATCGACAGGGCAGGTCAAAGCTCAAGCTTTACATCGCCGGGATAAACAGCCGCGCCGCCGGATGCGCCGTCCGACACCGTATCTGTTACAGTGTCGTGCAGCTCGTCGGAGACAAGCCCTTCGCGTCGCATCAGATTCTCAAGCACCGTGATATCGGTGGTGATATCCATCGCCTCCGTGCCGAAAAGAGAATCGAGCTGTTTTTCAAAGGCGGAGACGATCGTGCCCATCATGCTCTCGACACGCTGCATCGTCCCGTCGATGTTCTCGCCGCTGACGCCCTGTGCGCCCATACGGCCATATGCGCCGAGGATCTTGAGCGTAGTCGGCAGATAATAGTCCATAAACTTGCGTATCTGGCCGAGCCGCGAGGGATCCTGGCGCACCTGGGCGAAGATCTTGCCGCAAACGTCCTCGAGTCTGTCGATGTCCGCGCTGAGCTTCGGGTCGCTGATGGACTCGTTGAGACGCTTCATCTCCGCGAGCGCCGCGCCGCCCTCCCGGATCATCCTGTCAAGCTCCTCGTTGCCGGTAGGCAGCTCCTCTTCGCGGGGTTTCTCGGGCAGCTGCTCCTCAACGTCCGGGCAGATCAGCCGCATAAGCGCGAACACCAGTGCGGACGCCGCTGCGACAAGCAGGAAATGCGAGGGCTTATACAGTGGGAACAGCACCGCATACAACAGCCATACGCCCCCGCAGGCGTAATAAGGCACGGTGGATTTTCGCTTTACGGTCTCCACGGCACACGCCTCCTTCTTTCAAGCGTGTTCATTATAATAGTGTTTTCGCGCAGGGTCAAGGGAAAATGTCATTTCTGTGTTTACTGTGCCATGTGGACGTTCAGGTGGTCATAGGTCATC
>JAFZQQ010000098.1 GCA_017620315.1 Oscillospiraceae bacterium
ACTCCTCGCAGATCGCGCGGATCTCGCGCAGCTCCGCGGCCGTGTAGAGCCCGCCGTACTCCGTGGGGTGGGAGAGATAGACCGCGCCGGGCTGCACCATGTGCGCAAAGGTGGGGTCGGCGTAAAAGCCGCGCAGATATGCGCGCAGGGTTTCGGAGCGGAGCCGGCCCTCGGCGTCGGCCTCGAGCGTCAGCACTTTATGGCCCGAGGCCTCGACCGCGCCGGACTCGTGCACGGCGATGTGTCCGCTTCCTGCGCTGATCACGCCCTCCCAGGGCGAGAGGATCGCGGCGAGAACGGTGGCGTTCGTCTGCGTGCCGCCGACAAGGAAATAGACGTCCGCCCCGGGATTCCCGACCGCGGCGCGGATCTTGTCCTTCGCGCGCGCGGAAAAGGCGTCGAAGCCGTAGGTCGCGTGCTGGCCTTCGTTTGCCGCCGTGAGCGCCGCGAGGATCTCCGGCGCGCAGCCGACGTTGTAATCGCAGGAAAGGTCGATCATGTCCGATCCCTCCGTATCGTTTGATGCGATCATCATATCCCGCGGAGAAAGAAAAGTCAAATATTGCGCGGAGCAGAGAATCGTGCTATGCTGTTTCCAAGGGAAGATAACAAAAAAACGGAAAGGATCTGGGAAAAATGGCAAAGAAAGTCGGAACGCTCATCAAGGAAGCACGTACGGCGGCGGGCCTGACGCAGGAGCAGCTCGCGCGCAAGATCAAGGGCCTCTCCGCGGCGGAGCTCGGGAAAGCCGAGCGCGGCGAGACCGAACTGACGCAGGCCTTTTTGAAAGAGATCGCCAAGGCGACCGGCGTGACGCAGTCCTCTCTTCTGAGCGCGGCGAAGGGAAGCGCCTCTTCCGCCAAAAAGGCCGAGACCGTAAAGAAGACGGCGGCGAAGAAGACCGAGACGGCGAAGAAGACGGAAACAGCCAAAAAGACGGGCGCCGCCAAAAAGACGGGCACGGCCAAAAAGACGGAGACCGAGCTGACGGCCGCGGAGAAAAAGCTGCTCGAAGCCTATCGCTCCGCCACGGCGGACGCGAAGAAAACCGCGCTCAAGATCCTCAAGGGCGAGGATCTGGAGATGGCGGAGCTGCTCAAGCTGCTCAAGCTGGACAGCAAGCTCGATGGCCTCGGCGCGCCCGGCGGCATCCTCGGCGGCCTGAAGGAAGGCTTCCTCGACGGGATCCTGGGGAAGAAATAAGCGCCGATCGGAGAAAAGCACATCTGACAAACAGCCGTCCGGGCAGAAAGAATGCCCGGACAGCTGTCTGTTTGCGAGACTAAACCAAGCGTAGAGCGGCGTTTTGCCGTGCCGGGATGGACAGAAACCGCGGGTCGGTTGTAAGATAGCGGCGGAATGCCAAGCTGAGTCTGTTCTCCGTTTTTTCGCTGCGGTCTCGGCGAACCGCTCTTCTTCATGATTGTGCGTGTATACGTTGAGATAGTTGCTGATCTGGATATGCTTTTAGGGGAGACTGCCTATGGATCTGAAAAAACGCTTGCTTCGAAAACCGGGTACGACGGTTCTCTGGCTTGTTCTGACGGCGGTCATGACTGCGTTCCTCACGACGGCGGCGGCACTGGACTTTTCCGCGTCGCGGCTTTCCGAAACGCTGGACGAGCAGCACACGGCGATTGCCGTGCGGACGAATCGCGCCGTGACGGCGAGCCGCACGGAGAGCGGGACCGTCTGGAAAACTTCCGAACGGACCTTTACGCAGGAGGACAAGAATTGGCTGGAAGCGCTCGATTCGGTCAAGGCAGTGCGCGTCAACGCGCTCTGCGGAGGCGTGAGCGAGGATTTTGAGCCGCTTCTTGGCTTGAAACGGCAGTTTTCGTGGATTGGCAGCGGTGACGAAACGGCTTATGACAACGCTGTTTTTGTCGGTACGGTGGCGAATGTGCGCACGCTGGGCTACGAAACGCAGATCGTGCTTGCCACAGAGGAGGTATGCGCGCTCCATCCGGAGTATTTGCCCGCGCTCTACACTGCGACCACGGACGGCGTGAATTACCTCGTTGTGAAAGCATACTCTGAGAGCGGCGGATCGCCGGCGGAAAACGGCGACATCGCGGCAGGCTTTTTCAAGAAAGGCGAACGCTGCATCCTCGGCGGAAACATTATCGCCGCGCGCTTCGCCCCTGCTGCGACGCCGGGGGGAAGCGTCTGGCCGCCGACGCTTTATTTGATAGACCCGGTCGAAAAGGACGGCGTGCTCTTGAGCGACACGACGGGCTACCCGCTGGCGCAGCGGCTCGACGGGGACGCGGAGACGTTCATCGCCTCACACCCGGATTGGCGGGAGTACCGCGACGCGCTGGAGCGGCAGCTTCACAGCCTGCCCGTGATCGGCACGGAGCGATTGGAAAGCCTGTACCTGTTCGTCAAAAACGACGCGCGCATCATCGAGGGACGCAGCTTCACACAGGAGGAATACAACGCCGGCGCGCGCGTCATGATCATTTCGGAGGGCGAGGCGCAGAAGCATGGCCTCGCCGTGGGCGATACGGTGCGCATGAGCCAGTTCCGCTGCGAGGAACGTAATACTTCAACGGATATCACCGCGAGGTCGGGCAGACTCAGCCGCCCGTCCGTAGGCGAGCTGAAAAACGTTGCGCTTGAGACCGAAAACGAAGAGTTCACCGTCGTCGGCATTTACCGCATGACGGACTACTGGCCGGTCGGATCTTATGACTTCACCGCCGACACGGTGTTCATCCCGCGCAAGGCACAGATCGAAGACGCCTTCGGACCGGACAGCGAGGACATCTACGGCGTCTATTTAAGCGTGGAGCTGATCAACGGAAAGGTGGACGACTTTCGCCTTGCCGTTGCGCAGTCCAAGTATGCAGGGCAGTTTTTTTGCGTCGAACAGGGCTTTGAGCAGGTGCAGAAGAACCTCAATGGTCTGACGTTCTCCGCGCAGCGGCTGCTTTGGATCGCTGTTGGCGCGTGGGCAATCTTTTGGCTGCTCTATCTTTTGATGTATCAGGGCGCGCAGAAGAATAACCTTGGCACCATGCGCTCGGTAGGCGCGTCGAAGCGCCAGGCGGAGCGGTATCTCTTCGGAAGCGGCGCACTGGTCGCCGCGCTTGGAACGGCGCTCGGCACGCTGCTCGGCGCCGCCGCGCTGCGCGCGGCGCAGGGCGCGGTGCTCGGCGAAACGCTTGCGCAGATCGATGCAAGTGCGTTCAGTGGCGGCATGGCGCTCTCAGAGGATGCC
>JAFZQQ010000099.1 GCA_017620315.1 Oscillospiraceae bacterium
CCGAGCTCGAGCTCGGCGCCATCGCCGACGACGAGACGCCTGTCTGCGAAGTCCGTGCCGTAGAGATTGGCAATGAGCTTGAAAGCCTGCTGTGAGGAGACGACGACAGAGCTTGGATACTTGTCTGTGAACGCGGTGATATTTGCGCTGTGATCCGGCTCGACGTGATGCACGACGAGATAGTCCGGCGTGCGCCCGCCGAGTTCGACGTCAAGCTTCGCGAGCCAGTCTGTGCCGAAGCGCGCGTCGACGGTGTCCATGACTGCGACCTTATCGTCAAGAATCACATAGCTGTTGTACGCCATGCCTCCGGGCACCTCGAACTGGCCCTCAAAAAGGTCTATCTCGTGGTCGTCAACGCCGATGTATCTGACGTCGTCAGTGATCCTGATGTCCATGTCTTTCCTCCGTATTATCAAAATTTAACGGTGCCATTTTAGCACGAGCGGAAACAAAATTCAATCGCCGTCAAAGCAATTCTTCCAGACTTCGTATAAAACGGTCGCACACGTCCGGCATCTCTGCTTCGACATCGGCGAAAACAGCGTCATATACGCCTATAACGTGCAGCCCCGCCTCTTTCGCGGCGCGGCAGGAGCGCACGGAGTCGTCGAGCAGGGTGCAGTCCTTCGGAGCTACGCCGAGGATATCCGCCGTGCGCAAAAAGGCCTCGACCGAGGATTTGTTGATACCGAGCTCGTGAGCGTAGACCACGCGCTCAAAATACGGCGTCAGAGCATGTACGGCAAGCGCCGTATCGCAGTGCTCCGGCACCGCGCTTGTGAATACGGCGAGCCGTTCGCCCTGCGAGCGGAGCTTTTCAAGCAGCTCACGCGCGAAGGGCTTGAGCGCGACATGGGAATAGTTGTCCTTCGCAAGCTCCATCCATTCCGCCATAATGTCCTCGCAGCTTTCGTCGAGCCGGCAGTATTCCTTCGTGAACTGAGCCGCAAGGGGGAAGATCATATGCGCCATACCGTCGCGGTATTCCCGCGTGTACGGTAAGCCGCGGCGGGAGAGAAAAACACGATCTACCTCCGCCCAGATGCCGTTTGAATCGATCAGGGTCCCGTCCAGGTCGAACAGATACAAAAAATCACCTCCTGACGCTTGATAATTCACGCAGATTCTGATAGTATATCAGAACACTATTGTAGCATTAAAAACGGAGACAGGCAAGCGTGAACAAAAAGGTAAAACAGATAGTTCTGCCGCTGCTCGCGGCGTTTATATGGGGCTCGGCTTTTGTGGCGCAAAAGGGCGGGGCGGAGGTACTTGGCGCGCTGTCCTTCAACTGGACGCGCTCGCTTACAGCGGCGATATGCCTGCTGATACTTGTGCTTCTGCTTGAAAAGCGTTCCAAGCCGGAGGAAAAGTCTCCCGAGGACGTGAAAAAGGACAGGCGCGCGCTGTTCGAGGCGGGGCTTGTGGTCGGCACAATACTTGCCGTCGGCTCTACGCTGCAGCAGTATGGCGTCGGTCTCACGACGGCGGGCAAGGCGGGGTTCCTTACCGCACTTTATATCGTGCTTGTCCCGCTTTTCGGGCTCTTTCTCGGAAAGCGTGTCCGCATCGTGGTTTGGATGGGCGTCGGCGTTGCTGTTGCGGGGCTTTATTTTCTGAGCTTTGCCGCGGGCGGCGTTCCGGTTTTCAACAGCGGGGACCTGCTGGTGATCGCCTGTGCGCTGGTTTTTGCCTTGCACATCCTCGCCATAGACCATTATACGAAAAAAGTCGACGGGATAAAGCTCTCATGCGCCCAGTTTTTCGTTGCGGGATTTGAGCTTCTTATCGCCGCGCTGATTGTCGAGGGATTTCCGCTAAGCGATATAGCCGATTGTATTCCGTTTATCCTTTATACCGGCGTGCTGTCGAGCGGCGTTGGATATACGCTCCAGATCCTTTCGCAGAAGGACGGCGACCCCGCGGTCGTATCGCTTCTTTTGAGCCTTGAATCGTTTTTTGCGGCGGTCAGCGGAGCTGTAGTTCTGGGCGAGCGCCTTTCCTTGAGGGAATACCTCGGCTGCGCGCTTATGCTCTGCGCGGTGATCCTCGTTCAGCTTCCGGATAAGAAAAAAGCCTCCTCCAAGCGTTGACCGAAGGGAAACAATGTGATAAAATACTTATGGTAATGCCGCACAATTCACGGCGCACGTCTTGCTTGCATAAATACTCGTCATATGTCCCATAATTCCTTGACCATCCGTCAGGATGCCCTGCGGTATTTTGTGCCATCTGCCGAGATATCTGACTGCGCAATCCGCACACCTGAATTATGCGGTATTGCCTTAAACTGGCAAAACGAGGTACTGAGATGAAGATAGATGTGCTTGGCGTCGGCTTTGACAATGTAACAATGGAGGAAGCGCTCTCGCGCGGCAGGGAATTGCTGCACGGCGAGGGCGCGCACTATGTTGTGACGCCGAATCCGGAGATCGTCGAGGCTTGCCGCGCGGACGCGGAAGCGATGAACGCGGTCAACGGCGCCGACCTTGTACTGCCTGACGGCATAGGCGTACTCTATGGTGCAAAAATGTTGAAAACGCCGCTCAAAGAGCGAGTTCCCGGCATAGAATTCGGTACGGCGATGATAGAATACTGTGCGCAAAACGGAAAGTCAGTCTATTTTCTCGGCGCAAAACCCGGCGTTGCCGAGACCGCGGCGGAGAGACTTAAACAGCGATTTGGCGGCCTGAACGTAGCCGGGACGGCGGACGGATACTTTAAAGACGACGCCGCGGCCGCCGAACGCATCCGCGAGAGCGGGGCGGAGATGGCGCTTATTTGCCTTGGCGCGCCGAAGCAGGAAAAATTCATGGCACGCTACGCCGGGGCGACAGGCGCGAAGCTCCTGCTCGGACTTGGCGGCTCTTTGGACGTATTTGCCGGCGTGGCGCAAAGAGCGCCGGAATTTTATGTAAATCACAACCTCGAATGGTTTTACAGATTGTTGAAGAATCCCTCGCGTATAGGGCGTATGATGAAACTGCCGCTTTTCCTTGTCCATGTCGCGGCGGGGAAGAAGGGCTGAGAGGAAACGAGAATGGGTAAGCTTATCGTGTTTGAGGGAACGGACGGCTCGGGCAAGGCTACGCAAACGAAGCTGATGCACGAACGCCTGCTTCGCGAGGGCGTGGAGTGCAGAAGACTGGAGTTCCCGCGCTACGGCGAGCCGTCCTGTGCTGCGGTTGAGCTTTATCTTCACGGCGCGCTCGGCGAAAGACCGGGAGACGTCAACGGTTATGCGGCGTCCACCTTTTTTGCGGTCGACCGCTTCTGCTCGTACCGTCAGGACTGGGGAGGCTTCTACAAGCGCGGAGGTGTGCTGCTTGCGGATCGTTACACGACCTCGAACGCGGTGCATCAGGGCTCCAAGCTCCCGCGCGGCGAGCGCGGCGAGTTCTTCAACTGGCTGTTTGACTTTGAGTATCGGCTTTTGGGACTGCCAAAGCCTACGGAGGTCTTTTATCTCGACGTGCCGACGGAGCTTACCGAAAGGATGATGCGCGAGCGCGAGCGTGCAAGCCATACCGACGCGGACATCCACGAGCGTGACGAGGGGTATCTGCGCTCCTGCCGTGAGGCGGGCGAGCAGCTTGCCGCCGCCTACGGCTGGCGGAGGATAGACTGC
>JAFZQQ010000100.1 GCA_017620315.1 Oscillospiraceae bacterium
AAAGCCATGCATCGATATTCGTGCCGTCAGAGTAGAAAGTGGCTATGATATTTTCTGCTCTTGCCTGGGCAGTAGCAGTAGACCAATCAGGTGTGGCACAAGTATCAAACTCTGTCTGCGCTTTGAACGCCATTTTACGCCTATCCGGTTTTTTTCTTCGATTTTTGCTCAAAAACCGGATATGTTTTTTCCGTCGAAAAAGCGCGGTTTCCTAAGCTGTTTCCGCCTTTTCCCGCTCCGCGATCCAACTCGGAAACCTCGACTTCTCCATGATGACAATGCGTGTGCAGCACTCCTCGCCAAGCTCTATCGTGCTGTAGGAATCACAGTAGAGCGCGCTGTCGTCCGTGAGTAGAAACGACGAGATCACATCGAGATACCGCTTGAGCTCGACGGAGTCCGTGTCGCGCACCGCCCTGTTCGGGAGCGTTCTGTCATAGACGCTGATGAAGCAGACGACGCACTGCTCATAGCGCGGGGGCGTGTTCTCCAGCGCATAGCGGTTCATCGCCGCCGTAAACGGCTCCATCAGAAACTCCATGCTTTTCCATTTCTCGCGCTTCGCCAAAAGCCCCGGCAGCTTGATCTCCATTACGCCGCCCTTTTCCCAAATGTCGACGCCCTGCGCCTGCGCCGCGCTCTCAAGGTATTGATTCTGCGGCTTATTCGACACAGTGTAAACGAGATGCCGCAGCCGGCAGGCGATCTGCTCCCCTCTGAGCGCGGCGTCCGTGCTCAATACCTCAAAATTCTCCGGGTATTGCTGCACACCGCGCGTATTGAGCGAGTACAGCGTGTTGTTCAGCCGCGATATCTCGTCCAAAATGTCGATGATTCTCTTTGAAATGCCGGATTTATCCAAAAAAGCTCATTCTCCTTCCTCCTTCTGATAGTATTTGACCTGACCGTCCTCGGAAACGGTACAGTAGCCGACGATGTTGCCGCCGCCGAGCATTGCGATCTGCTCCTCCGATTCCACGACGACGATAAAATGGGAGTCCTTCGCGTTCTTTTCCGCCAAAAGCTGGGAGACCAGCGCCTCCCTGCCCTTTTCGACATAGGCGATCTCGTAGATCTCGTCGTCTGCAAGGAATATGACCTGTGCGGGGAAATTGCCGGTGGCGTGGAAGTCGACGCGGTCGATAAAGTCCACCAGCACCCAGAGCGCGGCGATCACCTTCTTGTCCTTTGAGTCCTCGTCCTCGCTCACTGCGTAGCAGTACGCGCCATCCTCGCGAATCCGTTTCTGACGTGCCAGATAGGATATCAGCTTCTCGACCTTATTCTCTTTCCCCGGGTGCATCCGCAGAAGCTGTCTGCGCGCCATGCAGTGATAGGTGGAGAGATCCCGCAGGATGCTCAATGCCTCCCCGGAATAGATTTGACTTCGTGTTTTCAAGCTCAAAGCCTCCTAATGCATAGTAATGCGTGTAATTTCCTCCCCGCGGCAGGCAAATACGCAGCAATACGCAGTAGCACGCATTACTGCGTATTACCTTGCCACGGAAAAAGGAATAATGCGTATTAAAGCGTGGTAATACGCCTTTCGGTGCGCTGACAGAGTGAAACAACGCTGTTTTTGCGCATTGATGCGTAATAATGCGTATTACGACGCCGCGCGCTCCTCTGCCGCGCGGTCCAGCAGTTCCTGCAGCTCGCGGCGGTCGGTGGTGATCATCTCCTTCTCCATCTGGCTGCACTTGATCTCCACGGTCACATTGTTGTTATTAGTGGAAATCAAACCGTTGCCGCGCTCAAAGTGCGTGATCTCCATGACTTCGGTATCCGAGAGGTGCAGGATGGATTGGACGCGCCGCGCTTCCTCATCCTCCAGATTGAGCAGGATCTTGGTCTTGCAGACATTGATGATGCCCTTGCCGTACTTGCCGTCCTCCAGAGAAAGAAAGTCGTTCATGTCCTGCGTCGCGCAGATCGCACTGCCGCCATAGCCGCGAATGATCTTGAAAATCTCCAGCACAAACTCGGCTGCGAGGCGGTTGCTGTTCGCGCCGATCAACTGCCAGCACTCGTCGATGAAGATGGCTTTTTCCTCGGTGCGGTTCTCCTTTGCCTTGTCCCAGACGTAGTCAAGCGCGACGAACATACCGACCGTCAGCAGGTCGCCGGACAGCTCGGAGATGTCGAGCACCGTGTATTTGTTATCCAGTGACACGTTGGTTTGCTGGTTAAACGTGCTGGCGGAGCCGTTGACAAGCCTGTTGGTGATGTTGGCGAGCCGGCGTGTCTCCGGCGACTCCATGAGCACCTCGTAGAGATCGCCCAGTACCGGCATGATGCGGTATTGCTCGGGATCGACAGGGTTGATGAGCGAGCTGTTCTCATGCGTGATGCCGTGGTTTGCGTAGGTTCTGATCAGCGCCTCGTCCAAAAGCTGCCGCTCCTCGTGCGTCATATCAGGAATCAGGAGGCTGAAAAAGATGTGGAGCCGCTGGATTTTGGCAGCGAGCATGGATTTCTCAATGCCCGGTCCGTCCAGCAGCTCGTCGGCGGTCTTGTCCACCTTTCGAATTTCCATGACGTTGATGCAGTTGCTCGACGCAGGGGATATCTGAATAAATTCTCCGCCAATGCTCGTGCATGCGCGGTGGAACTCGTGGCCCTTGAGCGGCGCGATGATAAAGACCTGTATGCCCTTGCGCCGCATTCTCGTGGACATAAGCTGCAAGGTAAAGGTCTTGCCCGCGCCGCTGGTGCCAAGTATCGCGATGTTTGCGTTCTTGTAGACGCGGGAATCGAAGATATCCACGATGATGAGGGAGTTGTTGTGCCGATTGACCCCGAGCAAAATACCGTTATCATCACACATCTCATAGCTGGTGAAGGGATAGCAGCTCGCAGCGCCCAGCGTCAGCACGTTCCGCTTCGACCGTTCAAACAGTCGATGCTCCAGCGACGCCAGCGGGAGCGCCGATAAAAAAGCCTGCTCCTCACAGAAGGAGCAGGGCTGCACATTCATATCCTGCGAGAGCAGGAGCTTTCGCATCTCGGCGCATTTCCACTCCAGATCCTCCACATTGTCCGCCGTTACGGTGATGAGGAGATTCAAATAGTAGAAATCCTCGTTGTTGCCGAGGCCGTCCTTGAGGAAATACCCGCTGCGGATCGCGCCTTCGAGGTCGTCAAAGTCCGTGTTCGTGTCGCTGGTCTCGCGTATCTTGCTGCGGTTGATACGCAGCTGCTGACCGAGCTTGCGGATCATGCGCTCCTTTGGCTGCCGCGTCAGGAACACGTCGAGGTCGATGCCGTCGCCGGCGTTGACCAGCAGCGAGAGCCACCCCGCCATGACCTGGGACTTGTAACCGTCAGACGGAACAAGCAGATAGGCATAGTAGGTGCCGTCCACACAGATATATCTGCCGTGGGTGAAATCAAGCGAGGAGGGCGCAAAGAACTCGTTCGCCGGTACGTTTTCCAGCGGTCTGCCCGCGGCAAGGTAATCGCCGAGGACCCTCTTGACCTTTTCACGGAACGGCTGCTCGTCGCTTTCCCTGCGGCAGAACACATGGTACAGGATCTCCGCCATGGCTTCGTCCTCATCCTCATGGCTGATCACGCTGTTTCCGCACTGTCTGAGGTAGTTTGCCGCTGAGCGCGCCGCCGTTTGAAGCTGGGAAACGGCTTCCTGCTCTTCATTTCCCCGCCGCGTGCCGGGCAGCGGTTCATACTCAAAAATGAGAAAAAACCGTCGTGTGATAGCTTCACGGGAACCGAGCTGGTAAATGAGGCGCAAATAGTCCTCCTGAAGCATCCTGCAATGCGGGTCTGTCTCGTGTTCCAGCTCCCTGCGCACCGCGGTAACGTGGCGGTCTATGTCGGCACGCTTGGTCAGTACCTTGAGCTGGATCTTGACCGGCGCGATCTTCAGGTAGCTGATAAAGCTGTAGATGATACTGCGCTGCTCCTGGGCGCTTCGCAGCAGGAAGTTGACGGGGATCACCTCTACGATTTTGACATAACGGTGATCCCGCGTGTAAATGACGCCGTTCCTGATGCGTTCGATCGGCACATAGTCCGCGAGCGCATTGAGCGGGCGGACCGTATCTTCCTTCGGCAGAAAGGTCTTGTGCTGCTCCATCTGGCGCTTTTTGACGTCTATTTGAACGCGCCTGCGGCTTTTGGGCGTTTCGTCCGGTAATTTGACCTTTTCGCCCTTAGACCAGCTTGGAAGCATACTTTTCTTCCGCTTTCCGTCTGTCGTACCGTCGCTTTTGAGCTGCCTTCGGTTGCGTAACCAGCTCAAAAGCAGCAGGAAAAACGACGACAGGCTCTCACCCGATACGCCGATCAGGGCGAACAGCACCAACGGCAGCGCCGTGAGGCATAGGATGATGATGCGAGTCTGGAGCGAAAAGCTCATGTGCAGGACAGGCCAGCCGACCACTGTTCCAAGAATAGCGGCTTCAATGGCATTGCGCGTTTTCAGCATTCCGCCCATCAAAGTGCCTCCTTCTATAAAGTTGGGCGGAATGATGTAAACATCGCGTTCTTCGTTTTTCATTGGTTTTCTCCTACATTCGGTCTTTGCGCTGCGGAGGGTGAGGCATGCGCTTTACGATGGTTTCATTGTAGGCGATCGTGCCATCCGGCGCATGATAGGGCTTGCGATCCACAGCGTCCTGCTCGTATTGCTTGTACCACGTCGCCCCGTCCGCCGTGACGACCTTCGTGTGCTCGCCCTCCGGCGCGTTGTACTTGGCGGCGTCGTACATGCAAAACTGAACGTCCTGATGTGTTCCCGCGGGGACCTCGACGCCGCTGATCCTGCCTCCGCCGATCTCGACGTTGTAAAAGGCCGGCGAGCTTTCATCCTTCCCCATAGCGGTAATACCCATATAGGAGTTGAGCGCGTGTGAAGCCATCTCGCCGGTGATCGTGCCTGTGCTCTGGATATCACCGCGCGCGACGCGGCTGATGACCTCATTGGCAAAGCCGCCGCCTTGAGAGAGCGACTTCATAAACATCGCGCCGCCTATGCCATAGCTCTTGAAGGAGTTATGAACGGAAGGGATCAGCCTGCCGGCGGAGCGCGTAGAATGCGAGGCGTTATTGACCGAGCTTCTTTGCGTAGAGGCGCGGCTATACGACTTTTCGCTCGAACGCTCCCCTGTCTGTGTTTTTACCATGGGGCCTGTCTGAATGACGGTTCCGCTCCCGCCTTGCAGCGTCTCCTGCTCAGTCGAGTACCCGTTCATCTGCTCAGAGCTGTTGACGACCACGCTCTCTCCGCCCTCCGCAAGCGTGACATCCGCCGCTGTCGGTGCAATCGACGTGCTGTCCAACGGGACAGAAGCCTGCTCCGCGCTCTCAGCAGCGGTACCGCCCGCGGTCACTTCCGTTTCCGTGGCGTTCTGTGCCATTCCGACCTGCGGAGCGTCATACAGAATGATGGGAGGCTCAGCCTCGGTTTCCGATGCAGTCGCAGTGTTCGCGGCGATCGTAGTAGCTGCCGTGCTCGCGGCGGTATCTATCGGCGAAGCATCCCTCGGCTCGAAGTCTGTCCGCTCGGTATCAGCCCGCGGGGTATCCGCCTGTGCAGGTCCCCGCGAAGACGCATTGATTGGCGAAGGCTCATGCGGCACGGTCAAATCAATCGTCCCCGGAGTTGCGGTTACATCCGCCGAGTCTGCGGCAAACGCAGGTGCCTGCCCCGTTTGGTCGCTCAGGCGCGGCGTTTCTCCCAACGAGGAGTTCTGCGCGGCAATGGGACCTTGCCCATCCTGTCTGACGCTCTGCGCGGTGTTCTGGGCGTTTTTCGTTGTATTCGCCGCTTCATGCGAGCTATGCGCGGATGTCGACGAGAAAGAAAAAGCAGGCGACTTGACCGTGGTATTGCTCGTCGCAGTCTTGACAGCGTTGTTCGCCGCCCGCCTGCTTGCCATGCCGACTAGCCCGCCCTTGAAATAGTTCCCAATGCCTGTGCCGCCATTGCCGCCGGAACGGCTGCCTCCCGCCGCGTGCGTGCCTGCGCCAGTCACCATCCTGATGCCGCGCGTGGCGATAAGTGCCTCTGCGATGAGAGAACCGCCCGTATGTCCCACGTTGAGACCGATGCCCTGCATAAAGCTGTCGATCTTCTGCGAGACCTTGAGAAAACCAACGGCGCAAAGAAACCAGATCAGCACGTTTCCTACGACCGCTTCTTTGCCGGACGCCGCCGCCTGCGCCTCCACCTCGCTTTCCGTGATGGCGAAGGCTGGGACAGCAAAAAGCGCCCCCAGCAGGAGCGCCATACAGATTATCCTTATTAGATGATTTGCTTGTTTCGTTTCGATCCCTCCAATCAGAGTGACAAGGGGTTAGCGATAAACGCCCTACCATAGAGGTAAAGAGCTTCAAACACCACGCGTTCATCAGAAGCAGGAACATCTGACCCGCAAACATACGGCACCAGCTTTTGAACACATTTACCGTCGATTGCGACGCGCCGAGCGCAAATGCCACGGGAGCCGTGAACACAAGTACGCCCAGCAGCACATACCGCTCCGCCGCCTCAAAGAGCAGCTTGATGTAGTTCCAAGCCAATATCAGCAGCAGGATCAGGACGATCAGCGTCACCGCGCCGTTGGCGCATACGCCGATGATGGTCAGCATGACCGAGTTGAAGTCCGCAAAGCTCAATTCCGGCAGGGATGATGTGAGTATCCAGTCATAAGGCGTTCCGCCGATTTTTAGGGCGGCGTTAACGATGTCGTCGGAATAGTACGCGAGCAGAATGAACAGCACCGAACGCATACTCAGCTTGATCGGATCCTCCGCCTCGTTGCCCGTACCAAACCCGAAATTTTTGAACAGGTTCCAGACCCACAGCAGCAGGATAATGCCGATTGCCAGAGCCACGAACACGTCATACATGGTCTTCGCGGCGGGAAAGTATCGCAGGAACACATCCATGTCGCAGCCAAGCGCGCCCAAAACTGATGTGTTGATCAAATCGAGGCCGTGCATGACCTGTTCCGCGATCCATTCAACGATGCCGTCTAAGATGCCCATAGGTTACGGCGTATACTTTCCGCCCGCGAAGAAGGGCGTGATATAAGCCATGATGAAGCCCAGGCCGTTCAATATCGCCCAGCTCACGATAATACGCTTCAGCCAGGAGCGCGACTCCTGCACGGTACGGTCAGAGCGCGAGAAGTTCATCAGCAGCAGCGCCACCGACGCGCATACGACCGCCGCTATGGTCGAGATGGTAACGATCTGCGAGTAGACGTCCTGCATGATGGCGCTGGCTTTCGTCCAAATGGTGTCTGCCGCAAAGGCAGGGACGGTAAGCGCGCCGGCAAATGAAACCGCGAGAAAAGCCGTACACAGCTTCTCGCCCACCACGATTCTCCGCTGACGCTTCAGCAGAGGGCTTTTTTGCTCTTTCAAACTTAGAATGACCTCCTTTTCATTGTTCCAAACACGAAAAAAGCGCTCGGAGCGAGCGCCTTTTCAACCCGTGGCAAAGAAAAAAGGACGCCGGCTGGCGTCCCGTCACGGTCGTATTTGATTTTGGATACAGTTTTGAGCATGCTTATCTTAACACAGCCGCCCCCCTATTGCAATGGCAAAACCCTGCCAATTTCCTGCCAATTCTCTGCCAATTTCCTGCCAAGGGCAAAAAAATGAGCGCGCCCCCTCTCGGAGACGCGCAGTTGATCAATAGATCATCATTCTCTGTCCCGTAACAGCAGCATTTCTTCTCGTACCATCTGCTCCGCGCAGTTTCGCGCGCTGCTTGAGCTGAAGTACCGCACGGTCAGGTTTTCCCTGCGCGCGATATCGAGGATGTGATAGAAAAGCGAATGCGGCATGGCGTTCGTCTGGAGCCATACAACATCCGCTTGTTTGAGCATATTGGGATTTCGCAGCGTGTCTCTGTCATAGAACCTTGCTCCGCGAACGAGAGACTGCATACCGTTTCGCCATGCGTCGACGCCGCCAAAGGCAAGCGTTCTCAGCGTCAGCGTATACGGGAACACGATGTCGTCCTCCGTTTCGGGCGAGTGCTCGCCTTCATTGCCACTCATGAGCGAGAATAGGGATTCCCGGAGGTTCGCCAGCTCCATTCGGTCCTTTTCCGTGCGTTTTTCGGCTTCCTGAAGCCGATCCTGTGCCGTTTTGACCTTTGTTTCCGCTTCATGCAGCGCTATACGCATGGTTTTCATCATGCGATTCATCCCGGCGATCCTGTCGCGCAAAAGCTCAACGCTTTCCGCCTCTGGCTCTTTGGGGTCTTCCTCCGGCTCCGCGTCAGATTCTTCCGCCGCCGTTTCAACTAACGCTGCCCCTTCTTCTCGATGTTTTCGCTCCTCACAGCAGGCCAGTGTCATGGCGATGCAGGCAAGCTCGCGCGCGCGTCCATGCGGAACGCCCTGTTTCTCAAGCCAAGCAATCAGATCCCGTGAGGCTGTCCGACCTCGCGGCAAAACATACCCCGTTGACAGGCAAAAGAGTTGCTCTTCCGTCAGCTTTGCACCTTTACTCAGGCATACAAAGCCTTCCCCGCAGGGCTTAAATGAATAAACCGGTATATACCGTGAAAGCGTAAACTCAAATTGGTTCACGCCTATCGAACGATTGTACTCCCGCGTCCATGGCAGCAAAAAGCCGGCTGTTGTCAGCACCGTCGCGGTCAGCATTCCCATTCGGCAGAGGTAGTCCCCCTCCTCTTCCAACACGAGGTAGGCAGCGAGTATCTCAAAGGGGTCTTGCACGCGGAATCCGGATAAAAGCTCAATTGCACGCTTATTTTGCAGGACCAGCCGCTTTGTCTCATCCGAAGAACAGTAAAGAGCCGCCGTGTTTAATAGGAAGACGATGTCTATAGGCGGGTTTTCGTAAAGATCATTCTGCAAATATTCGCCAACATGCGTACGGAAGGCGCTAAGTTCTGCGTTCTCAGTCGCAAGAGCCTTCTCATATTCATGCGTCTGCTCCATCCACTCAGAGTAATCCGTGCTTTCGAGGCGGGCACGGATCTCGCAAAAGCGGTCAAAATAATCCAGAAAAGTTGATTTGAAAGCTGCTCTCAGGTTCTCAGCGTCGTTTTCCCGAATAAGGCCGATAATGCTCCGAAAGGCTTCCTTATACTCTTTTTTTCTTCCTTTGATTACTTGAAAGACGCGAAGAACCAAGTCACGATCATACATTACATCCTCAAACACCTGCGCCTCATCTTCGATAACAACCTCCGCGCTTTCCGGCAGGAAGTCCATCAGTTTTTGCATTAGCCCGCGCTTATCCACGTAATCGAGGAGCCACAGCGCGCCTGCAAGCAGGATGTCGTAGGACGCCGTAAATTCCTCCAGCAGCCTGTTCGGGATCATTATGCCTGTTGCCAAGGCAAGAAACGCATCATCAGCGCTGCGGCTCTTTCCTGTCCTTTCGCAAAAATAATGTGCCGTTGCTCGCACAGTCTCTTCTCTTTTGCGTATTTCCGCCGCTGTCAAATGATGAAGTGGGTTTTCATCGCCAGACGCGCTGACAAGTTTTGAAAACGCGCTCAGCCCCGAAAGCTTCTTTTCCTGTGCGCTTGTCAGCTTGCTCGGGCAAGACTGCTCGCCCCCAATCATTATTCCGTTGAAAGTCCTGTTTTCCTCATATTCCATTATCAATTCGTCTCCTTTTCGTGCATATTCTCACATTTTTCTGATTTTAATGATGTTGGAAGCTCGTCTGGAAAAAACTGCTCCAGAATATCCATGCTTTCCTTTGCCGTATAGCCCCACAGCACATTGCTGAGCGTTTCCACCGCTTTCTGGCGTTTCCGGAAGTATGACCGCTCGCTGATGTCGTGGATATGGGGCCGAAGCTGGTCAATGATCTCGTCGGTATTGACGTACTCCTGCGGCGATAGATACGTATAATAGAGGATCCAGTAGTATTCTTCGCCCCTTTTGTGCCTCGTGCGTACCAAATCAACAGAGGTTTTGAGCAAATTGATCATTTTGCTGCTGCGCTCGATACACCGCGCATGATCCTCCAGTCTGGTCCCTCTCAGATCGGCTCCGGCAACATACAGCGATTCAAGATACTCCTCCACGCTGCACTCATACTCCATCTGGAACTCGTTTTTCAGATAGGCGAGCGAGCTCTCCATGCTCCATGTGACGTCCCGATACCTTTTGAGCAGCTTCCATGTATTGTGATAGCGAGGATCTTTCGTCGGCTTTTTCTCACTCGAAGTCCTCATCTTCGTCCGCCTCCCTTCCGCTGGTCTCACAAACGTAGATTTCCCAAACGCTGGAAGGCTTGTCCGGTCGGCAGCCGATCTCCATCGAAAAAGAAAGCTCACCGGGCCATGTGTCCCCATAATGCTGGTAGAACCTGATTTTGCTCTGCGGGCACCAAATGCAGGCATCGCAGTTATCATCGAGTATCTTGCATATGTGCTTCAACGCGAACTCCTTCAGCGCGTCAATGTCGACCGACCACTGACCCACGACGTCCGTGTTTTCGCTGATGATGCAATCCAAGTCCTTTACGCCAGGCATATTGAACTTCATGCGGATCGGGCGGGAACCCTGATCAAGCTCCGTGCCGCAGATATCCAGCCACATGGAAATAGGATCCTCGACAAAAATCGAGAAATCCCGGTAGAATCGTTCAAACTGAATCGTGGAGATGTAACCCTTGCGCCCCATTTTTTTCAGCGCCAGCAGGATATGCAGCTTGGGGCGTCCCCAGCGTTCAGAGAGGCTCGTAAGGGAAACCGTGTCGGGCAGCGTCATGTACGGACCTGACACTTCTTCATCTTCGTCCGTTTCGCCAAAAAGGCTCGCCAGATCCTTGCTTTCGTTGAAAATGGAAAGGCACAGGTCCAGCATCATGTCCATCTCGGAATAATCTCCAAACTGACGAAGCATGTCCCGCGTCTCATCCGATACCTGAAAGAAGCCATCCTCCCCATCGTTCCGGCAAATCGCGCCGTTTATGTTGTTCAGTCGCTCCCACTCGCAGATCCTAAAGCGGAAGTCCTCGCCGTCGTCGGTCACCTCATACTCGATCAGCCCAAGAGACTTCAAAAAGTCCATCTGGTCGTACACAATGTCCCGCATCCAGAATCTGAGCCTGCTTGACAGCTCGCCGATGTTGACGATGCTCTCCCCCGGCTGAAGCTCGGGTTCGTCATACTTCGCATAAAGCTCATCAGGTAGGAGAACGCTCGCGTAGGCACAGAGCGTGCAGTAGAGGGACAGGACATTTTCGCCCTTCTTGCTGACGCCGGGGTCGTCCAGCAGGCGCTCAACGATGTCGGCGCAAAGCGTCCTGCGTGGAAAGTCAACTCTCTGTTGAATAATCACCTGATAATTGCTCATATTTACCTCCATATTGTTACATTTCGTGTTTATTTGCCGCATGCCATGTCGTAACCGGCCTGCATCGTGTAGAACTGCTCCATTGTCAGCGGCGCATTATAAAGCGTCGCCAACGTATAAGCCCTTACGTTGGCGACGCGCGTCGTGGTATTGTTGAGGCAGCTGAGCACATACTTGATGTGCTCATAGGTCAGCATCAGGAATCGCTTTCTAACCATGGCGACGGGGATTTCGTCCCGGCAGATGCGGACAGTCGCCTTTGAGCCGCAGCAGGCGTCCGTTATCAGCTCAACATAGCCGTCGATGATTTCGGCGTCACAAGGACGCTCCCGCAGCAGGCGGTCATACTCGATGTTGAATTTGACCTGTTCTTTGAACCCATCCATCCAATCCATCCGATCCGGACAAGGTTGTCCCTGGCTCCGGTCCGGCAAGGAAAGGGGCTGGGGATAGATGGATAGATCAGTATCACTACATTCAGTATCATTCCTCTCAGTATCATTAGTGTCGGTTTTGGCGAAGTCTGGGCTTCTGTCTTGCCGAAGTCCAGACTTCGGTTTTTCAGAAGTCTGGGAGTCCGGAAGTCCAGACTTCGGTTTTCCAGAAGTCTTGTCAGGCTCGGGGTTTTGCTGTTCCCGATCGGAGGGCGGCGGTTCGGCTGGCTCCGGCGGTAGGACAAAGTTCTTGACGTAGATGATGGTCGGCCTGCCCAAGCCTTGCTTCTTGCGCTCGATCAGCCCGATGACGTCCAGCTCCTTGAACACTCTCACCAGCTTGTCCTTGCCATAGCCGAGCATTGCCATCGCATCCTCAAGGGTAAAGAAGATATAGACCCTGCCCTGCCCGTCAAACCAACCGTTCTCGGTTGACAGGCACATACGGTCGAGCAGCAGACCATACAGCACCTTTGCCTCCATGCTGAGCTTTCCAAATCGTCTGTCCGTAAAGAGCGCCTTCGGGATTCGATAGAAATTGAACTGATCCGCCTCGCCGCCATAGAAGTATCGCAGTTGCAGCGGCATACTCTCGCCTCCTCTTCCTGAAAGCTAAAAAGGCGCCCCGGTGACTTATACTCGTCACCGAGGCGCCGCTCCGCTATCATATCAGATTGCTTTCCAGTATCTCATGTCAGGCTCTTGTTTGTGGGGTAAAAATGGGGTAATACTGCTAAAATAGTGTTTTCTGAACTCTGATTTTGCCCTATTTTAATGGGTTTTCAGGTCGGAAGCTCTACTTTCAGTGCCTTTAAGTACACGTGATCACCCTTTACCTCGTTTGGCTGCGCCTCAGCAAATGATGCCGAGACCCAATATATCAAGTTATTTTACCACGTCAGGCAGCTATTATCAAGTACAATAATGTGTAATATTTCACAAAAAAACCGACGTAAAGGCTTCCCTCAACGTCGGTTTTTCATTTTTGCAGCGAACCGGAAGGCTCATTTACAGGGATTCCCTTGTCACCGGTTTTCCGCAGGTTATGTTCAGATTTCCGTTTCGCGTACGCAGCTCGTCCATAAATGCCTTGCAGGAGTGAGCGTCCGTGAGGACGATCTTGTAGCTCAGCTCGTAGAGCGTGCCCATGTTGGTCGTCTTGACCCGCTCCAGCTCCGCCTCGCCGGTGTACTTCTCAAAGATGTCGTCGAAAAGCCCGTCATAGTCCAAATTCTCCGGAATGGTTATTTTCAGCTCGCGCTCGTCCTCGCGTCCGGCGCCGAAGCGGAACGCGGTCAGGGCCAGGGCATACACAGCCATGATGGCAAAGAACGCTGCAGCGAGCGCCACATAGCCCATACCGGTTGCAAGCCCGATTGCCGTGGCAAGGAACACCATGCCGATCTCCTTTGCGCTGCCGGGAGCGCTGCGGAAGCGGATAAGTCCGAACGCCCCGGCCACAGCGACGCCCGCGCCGATGTTGCCGTTGACGAGCATTATGATGACCTGTACCATCGCGGGCAGCATGGCAAGCGTGATAACGAAGCTCTGTGAGTATTTGCTTTTGAACATGCTCAGCGCAGCGGCGCCGAAGCCGAGGGCAAGCGATACGACCGTGCAGATAATAAACGCCGACGCGGTGATCTCACCGCCGGAAATGATCGAGTTAAGCAATGGAACGTACCTCCTTTTCGGAAATAAGGTTTTCCTTCACGGCAAGCCTGTAATATGCGCCGTACTTGGAAAAAGATGTTGATACTATGTTGTTTTCGCTCAGCAGGCGGGCAAGCCATACAGGCGCCGCGCCGGGTATTTTGATCTCCATCAGGATATTGCCTCCGCAGGTGATCGGCAGGCACCGATCTCCGCTGCGAAGATCCACGTCAAAGTCACGATAGCGGATGCTCCGGTCAAATGTCACTCGCAGCTCTCTGTTCTCTCTGCCGGCATACGCCTCGCGGTCATAGGAGATATAGACGGCAGGCTCGGGGTGGTAAAGGCTCATAAACCAGTCGATCTCGCGGCTTATCTGGCTTTCCTTCGGCGGCCTGCCTCCACTCAGCCAGCCGGCAGCCTCCGCCGTGGTCATTGTGACGCGGCGCTTGTAAACCACACCGTCGTATTTCTTCTTTATCTCCACGAAGGCGGCGCCGTCGTCTCCGGGCACTCCATAACTGCGTACACGAAGCTTTTCTTTGTACACAGGCTTCTCAAGCGACGTGCGGATGAGCTCATGATCGGCGGTATCATAGTATACGTTGCCGATGGTGTAGCGCGGGTGCTCATCGGGCGTCATATACGGCGTCATGCCGTGCAGCATGGCCATATATTGTTCGGGTGTAAGCATATATTTAACTTCATATCTTTTGAAGCTGCTTTGGATCTCGCTCATATTTGTCCTCTCCTTTTCTCTGAAGGTTCAGCTCTGTTTTTGAGCTTCTGGACACAGTATAGCCCGTCTGCCTCGCGGAATCTCCGAAAAGGGGCGGCGAAAAATACGCAAAACTTACGAAATGCGCCCCGACCTTATTGCGCTTTCAGGTCGGGGCGCAGGGATCGTCATTTTGAGTTTTTACGGCTGCTGCGGCAGATCGTCCGGAAGCTGCCCCTCAGGCTGCTCCCCCATCGGGGGCTGGCCGGCGGGAGGCTGGCCATGCTGGTCTCTACCTCCCATTTGTCCGCCTCCGTGCTCGCCGTTTGCGCCGCCGAAGGGCTCGGTGTTATGGCTTCCATCCATTCCTCCAAAGCCTGTGC
>JAFZQQ010000006.1 GCA_017620315.1 Oscillospiraceae bacterium
CAGAACGCCGCTCTCCACAGAGCAGAGGACGTCGACGCCCGGCTCGTTCGTCTCGGTGGTGCCGCGGTCGTTGAAACGGCTGTCATAGAGGAAAATGCCGTAGCCGGACTGCCGAATGTGGTTGTAGGCAAAAACCGGAAAGCCTTCGCCGCCGTTCACCGACACCTGCATGGAGAGCATCGGGTCGCCGAAGACCGCGGCGCCGTCGGGCAGAAAGCCCACCGCGTTGTAGACGTCGCCGTTCATATTTCTCAGTTCGCCGCCGGTCATCACCGAGCCCAGCGGAACGCCGTGCTGCGTGCCGTAGTAATCGCCGTTTATCCCCGCCACGACGCGAAGCCCCTGCGCCTCGAGGGAATATGCGGCGTTCTCGACGGTCACGAGCTCACGCGTATAAGCGCCGCAGCTTACGAGCGGCTTTACGCGGGAGTTCGGCGAATAGACGACGTAATTCTCCCGCCGAAGGTCCGAATATGTATCGCTCCAGAACGCGCCGGAGGCAAGAGACGTACCCTCGCTCAAAAGCGCACTTGCGGCGGCAAGATCGTGCCCAAGCGCCTCCGAGGCGCGCGCGGGCGGTATCGTTCCGGTCAGCAGAGCGGCAATCATCACCGCCGCGGCAAACCGGCGTATCCTGTTTATCTTCAAAGTCCAAGCGCCTCCTGTACGCGCAAGATTATCTCATTTGAGACAAGCATTCCCTGCGGGGTCAGGCTCCAATATCCGCCCTCGAGCCGCGCAAGGCCGTGTGCCGCGCATCCCTCAAGCACTCTCTCCGCCCCGGCAAGCACGCTTTCGGGAAGACCGCGCGCAAGGCGCAGTCCAAGCATCACCCGTTCAGCCTCACGCTCGCGCGGCGAGATCTCGGCGTCCTCGCTCAAGGCCGCCGCGCCCCGGATAAAGGCGTCCAGATCCCGCGCGGCCGCAAAGCGGCGAGCACCGAAATCGGAATGCGCGCCCGGCCCGAAGCCGAGGTATTCCCCCAGCGTCCAGTATTTGAGATTGTGCTCGGAGCAGCGGCCGCTCCTTGCAAAGTTGGATATTTCATACTGCTCAAAGCCCTCCGCGGCGAGCAGTCCAACCGCGTCAAGATACATATCCGCCTGCGTATCTCCGTCGGGGACATCCAATGTGTCCATTGACGCCGCAAGCGGCGTTCCGGGCTCTATCTTCAGCGCGTAGCACGAAATGTGCTCCGGCGCGAGGGCGACCGCGGCGCGAAGATTATCGAGCCAGCGCCGCCGTGTCTGCGAGGGCAGGCCGTAGATCAGGTCAAGGCTCAGATTTTCAAAGCCCGCACGGCGTATCGAGTCGACCGCCTCCGCCGTGTCGCGCGCGCAATGCACCCGGCCGATCCTCCTGAGCTCGGCGTCGTCGGCCGACTGCATACCGAGCGATACGCGGTTGAAGCCGGCGCGGCGCAGCGTGCGCAGCCCCTCCACGCCGCGTGCGCTCTCGGGGTTCGCCTCAAGGGTGATCTCCGCGCCACCGTCAAGGTCAAAGCCGTCCGCGACGGTCTCAAGCAGCGCGGCGAGCCGCCGCGTGCCGAGCAGGCTGGGCGTGCCTCCGCCGAAGTAGACCGTGTCGGCGCGGTAGTCCTTTGCAAGCGGCGCGGCCGTACGGATGGCGTTCGTGAGCGCAAAAACGTAAGCGTCCATGCGTTCCTCGCTCCCCGCGAGAGAGTAGAAATCGCAGTAGGCGCATTTTGAGCGGCAAAACGGTATGTGGATGTAAAGCCCCAGCGGGCGCGGCGTATCCATGCGCTCATTTTACTCGCTTTTTGATGTATTCGCAATATCGATTCATAATTTACATTGAATTGGTAATGATATTCCCAAAGGAGTGGATGCACATGGAATTATCCCCAAAGGAGTATCAGGAGCTTGTAAAACAGCGCTCGCCCAAATCGCCCATCGTTAAGGATACCGCGCTTGCCTTCCTCACGGGAGGCGCGATCTGCGCGCTCGGCCAGCTGATCCTCAGCGGCTTTCTCAGCCTCGGGCTTGACAGGCAGGACGCCGGTACAGCCGCCTCGGTGAGTCTGGTGGCGCTCTCGGCGCTTGCGACGGGACTGGGACTTTACACGCGTCTCGCCCGCTTCGCCGGCGCAGGAACGCTGGTGCCGATCACCGGCTTCGCGAACGCGGTGGTATCTCCCGCGCTGGACTTCAAAAGCGAGGGCTTTATAACCGGCGCGGCGGTCAAGATGTTCACGGTGGCGGGCCCGGTGATCGCCTTCGGCACCGCCGCGAGCGTGATATACGGCGTCGTGCTGATGCTGTGACAGCGTCTCTCTGTCCTGTAAAACAAAAACTCCCTGTTGCAAATTTGCGCGGCATTATATACAATTATTACGAAATTAATAATGCTTTACGGAGGTTGCCGATTATGCGAAGTCTGCTTGCTTTCATGCTTGCTTTCACCTTATGCCTTCTTCCCGCAACTGCGGCGAACGGCGCCGACAACGGCGAGGATTGCGGGGAAACGCCGGAATATGAGGGCTATATCGTCTGCTGCCCGCCGGAGAGGCTGATGGAGAGCCGCGAGCAGCCGCAGCTGCGAGGCGCCGCGGGGAACCTTGATCACGTTGTGGACGACGTATATCTCACCCAAAGTGCGGAATATGCCGACTGGCTGCTTTCAAGCGGTCAGGCGGAATACATAGAGCCGAATTATGTTGCGACGCTTTTTGACGTCGAGCCGGACGGGTCCGAAAGCGCCGACTGGCCGCGCGAGCTGCTTCACTGCGACTATGCAGGCAGTCTCGGGCTGGACGGGAGCGGCATACGCATCGCGACCGTGGACAGCGGCATCGATACGAACAACCCCAATCTCACAGAGGCAAATATCATCACCGGTTACGACTATGTTTCGCAGAGCGTTGTCATGTCTGACGACGTCGGTCACGGGACAAAGGTGGCTCAGCTGATCTGCGGCGACGACAACGGCACCGGTGTGACCGGTATCGCCCGCGGCTGCGAGCTTGTGCCGCTGCGCTGCTTCTCCTCTTCTCACAGCGCAACGGTCGTCGAGCTTGCGCTTGCGGTCACCGAGGCGGCCACGCGCTACAACTGCGACGTCATCAATATGAGCTTAGGGCTCAAAAACTACTCTCTCACGCTGCACCGCGCCATTCAATACGCCGACTCGCTCGGCGTCGTAACGGTGGCTGCGGCGGGCAATGTCAGCTATTCCTTCCCGCAGGGAAGCGCGATCTATCCCGCCGCCTTTGACGAGGTGATAAGCGTCGGCTCGGTGGACAGCGAGCTGAACATCGCTTCGGACTCGATGCAGAACGAATTCCTTACGGTCTGCGCTCCCGGCCGCGGCATCAGCTTTGTGACCGCAAGCGGAGCGATCACGGTCAGCAGCGGCACCTCGTTTGCCTGTCCCTGCGTGAGCGCCGTTGCCGCGCTTTTAAAGCAGCATGCGGGTTTCAGCAGAGCGGAGTGTATGTCGCTGATGTGCGCGCGCTCCCTCGATCTCGGACAGCCCGGGTTCGACGTCGCATACGGCTACGGGCTGCCGCAGCTCGACAGGCTGCTGCAACACACATTGTCCGGACTCGGCGGCGGCGTTCTCTCCGCCTCGCTGCTGCGCTCCGGGGGCGGAACGGTCGTGCTTGCCGCGTATGATGAAAGCGGACAGCTGCTGTCAGCGAACACAGCCTCCACTGCATCCCGCTTCACCGCCATACAGCTTACGCTTCCAGACGGCGCGGCAAGCGGCGCCGCGTTCTTTCTCGACGCCGACGGAGTTCCCCTGTGCATGTGTGCGCGATACGAAATAGTTTCCCCGGATCCGGAGGAACCGGAGGAGACCGAAGAACCGGAGGAGACCGCGGAACCGGAGGACCCGGGCGAATCGGAGGACCCGGAATAAAAAATGGCGTTGCAAAAACTAATACTTGACAAATTGGCGTCTCTCTGTTAGTATATCATTTGTTCGCGGGCATAGCTCATCTGGTAGAGCGCCACCTTGCCAAGGTGGAGGTAGCGAGTTCGAGCCTCGTTGCCCGCTCCAAAA
>JAFZQQ010000101.1 GCA_017620315.1 Oscillospiraceae bacterium
AGGCGCTGAAGGCGCAGGCTATAGCCGCGAGGACCTATACGCTCTATAAAATGCGTCAGGGCCCCATCGAAAATCACCCGGACGCAGACGCCTGCGACGATATAAGCTGCTGCAAGGCCTACAAGACGCGGGAGGACGCCGCGGCGGACTGGGGCAGCATGGCGCTTTATTACGAGGAAAAGCTGGCGCGCGCCGTGCATGAAACAGACGGCAAGGTCGTGCTTTACGGCGGAGAGCCGATACTCGCGGTGTTTTTTTCTTCCTCCGCGGGCCACACGCAGAACGCGGGGACGGTCTGGCAGACAGATCTGCCGTATCTTCAAAGCGTAGACAGTCCGGAATCCGAGGAGCTTGTGCCGAACTATTACTCGGTCGAGCGTTTTTCCGCCGAGGAATTCCGCAAACGTTTCCTCGCGGCATACCCCGGTGCAGAGCTGTCCGGTGCTCCGACGGGCTGGATCGGGAGCATCGAGCGCAGCGAGGCTGGCTTCGTCACCTCGGTCAGCGTCGGCGGAACGTCTGTGCGCGGCAATGAACTGCGCACAATACTGGGGCTTCGCTCCCCCGCTTTCACTGTGGAGGCTCAGGAGGATTCGCTCACCTTCCGCGTTACCGGCTACGGTCATGGCGTTGGCATGAGCCAATACGGCGCGAACGTTCTCGCCTCGCATGGCATGACCGCCGAGGAGATACTCGAGCACTATTTCACCGGCGTGACCGTCGGAACGCTTTGAGGCTGCGCACCTCCGGCACTGACGAATCGCAACCGCCCTTTTTCTTTTTGTGTTGATTTGGAGCATACCGACCAAACCGGTTGGTGATGTTGAACAAAGCGTCGGTGAACACATAGGTATAAAAAGAGCAGCCCTCGCATTGAGGACTGCTCTACAAACCGGCGCCTGTCAGCGGGCTTTCTTCAACAGCCAAATCAGAGAACTGCCCGCAGCATCCTTGTTCTTATGATAGTCTCCGTAAATGTCTATGACCTCAAATCCGCAGAGTTCAATGAGATAGAGCATTTCCTGCTTATATGTCTGCCGCATTTTCAGTGGGCGGATTCTTTTTGCTATGGTGTGCCCGTTTTCATCAAGTGTTTCAAATTTCCAATTGCCATACATCAACTGTGTTTTGGGATCGTATGTGATGGCGTCGTATATCCGTTCTCGTTGTCCTTCAATGTTCGTATATTCCAGGCGGAAGGAATAGTCATCCTCCGTCGTTTTCATTTGCTCCGCCTGATAGATCGGGTATGGGGCAAATGTGTTCAGCGTTAAAACGCCGCCATCTGTAAGGTTTTCCCGAATATTATTCAGCGCTTTTCTCTGCAGTTCAGGCGTCAGCAGGTGCATAAAACCGCTTCTCGCAATAATTGCAAGCGAGTATTTTCTGTCGCTTTGAAAATCCGTCATATTTGCGGCAAATATTCTTGGACTCAGCCCCATGCTTATCGCTTTCTTGTGGGCAACATCGCACATTGCTTCGGACAGGTCGGTTCCATCCACGTCAATCCCCGCCTGTGCAAGATGCAGCAATACCGCGCCGGTACCGCAGGCAATATCAATCGTTCCTTTATTGCCGTATTCTCTCGCCAAATCAAGGTAAAAATCCCGGAACCCCTCATAATTGTCATGTTCGCTGTACATCACGCTGAGATAGGCGTCGTAGTTTTCTGCCACATCTTTATAATCATGTAAATCCATTTTATACTTCCTCAAACTCCGGTCAGCCTGATTTCTTTAAACAAACTCTAACATATTTCAATGCCTGATTCAAGATGCTCGGCTCACCAACTATGTTTGGTGGAACAGGCAAAGCCTGAACCCATCAACATTTAAGAAAAAAGGGACAGCGCAACAAACTGCTTGACGAACGTCTCCAACGCGCTTATAATAAAAGGAACCGAAAGAAAGGAGCGCAATGATATGAACGTCGGTCAGCTTGCAAGGCAGCAGCAGATGATGTACAAATTCATAGAGCGCGGCACGGGCAGCTATCAAAGCCAGATGAAGGCTCAGCTCTCGTCCTCCGGCGGCTATGCTCTTTCGGGACAGAACGACGACAGTGTCGCCAATATGCTCCAGAGCATGGGCATCTCCGGAATGCAGGGGCGCACCGTGCGCGAGATGGCTCAGTATCAGATGCGCGTGCAGAACACTGCCGAGACCTCGGCGGCGCAGCAGAGCTCCGGCGTCGACACGACGCGGTTTTCCGTCCGCGAGCAGTATACCCCCATCTCCGACGAGGCGACCGCGGCCATGCAGAAGCTTGCGCTTGAAGACGCGAAGGGCAGCGTTACCGGCGAGGCTGCTGACAAAACCGAGCGGGCAAAGCTCATTCAGCAGCATCTCAAGGGCGTCGATCCTTCAAGGCGCGCCGCCGCGTTCAATACCATGAACAAGGTGTGGGAAAACGAGACCGAGCGCATAGGCAATTTCATCAAGGAAAAGGACGCCGGATGGAACGATTGGGGCGACAAGTTTGACGCCAAGCTCCTTGACGATTATAAGCCGGGCATAAACCTTTGGGTGTAAACAGCAAAGCCAACACGGGCGTGTCGCAGAACAGCGGTTCCGCAGCACGCCCCATTTTTATTAAATGGATCAAGCAGGAGCTTACAATACAATCACAAGCGGAGGAAGCTATGATAGAGCTTAAAAAAATAACGGAAGATAACTTTATTGACGCCTTTGGTCTGAAGCTTGCGCCGGGACAGGATCGCTTTGTATCTCATCCGATCCGAAGCCTTGCGCAGGCATACGTCTACAGGGAACAGTGTCAGCCGTTCGGTATCTATGCCGAGGGGAAAATGGTCGGATATGTCATAGTGATCTATGACTATGACGTCCCTGAGTATGACATCTGGCACATGATGATCGACGAGTCGATGCAGGGACGCGGTCACGGCAGCGCCGCCCTGGACAAGGTGCTTGACTATATCAAAACGAAGCCCTTTGGCCCTTCCGGCCGGATAACGCTGACCTGCAACAGGGATAATACCGGAGCGCTTGCTCTGTATAAAAGCAAAGGCTTTGCCGAGACGGGCGCCGCGGACGAGGATGAGATAGAACTGTCCATGACGGTCGATTGACAAATACCTTTTTACCGAACCGGCCGCAGAGTATATCGGCTGCAAAAATCCCGTCAAAAAAGCCCGCCAGTTGTGGCGGGCTTTTTTGATATAAGACTTCGTTTGAACTGTTCTCAGACCTTAAACAGATCGACCTGCTCCTTGAGGAGGTTGGACTGGGAGGCCAGCTCCTGGCAGGAGGCCGCGGTCTCTTCCGCGGTGGCGGAGTTCTGGGAGATAACGCCGGAGATGTCGGAAATACCGATGCTCACCTGCGTCACAGCCTCGGCCTGAG
>JAFZQQ010000102.1 GCA_017620315.1 Oscillospiraceae bacterium
ATGTTCGCCACATCCGTGTCGAGGACGAGGAGACCGCCAACTCCCTTCTCAACGAGTACAGCGCCGGCGCGCGCACCGAGGAAGCCTTTGCCGCCCTCGCTACCGCGAATTCCACAGACACGGGCAGCACCTCCAACGGCGGTCTCTATGAGAACGTGTACAAGGGACAGATGGTCGCGCCGTTTGAGGACTGGTGCTTTGACGCCTCCCGTCAGAGCGGCGACACCGGCATCGTAAAGACTGACTATGGCTATCATGTCATGTACTTTGTCGGCAGGAGCAGCTATCCCTACTGGCAGACAATTGCCGCGACCAAGCGCGCGAGCACCCTTGCCGAGGATATGACCAAGGACGTCACCAGCGAGCTTCTCACCGGCATGAACTATATCGACGCCTGATCGTGCCTCTTCTATAAGATATCAGCGGTCTCCTTCCGTTTTGCACGGAAGGAGACTGCTTTTTTTGGTTAATTTTGATAAATGCACACAAAAAAAAGGCAGGCGTAATGCACCGAATAGATTGACTTGATATCTTAAACCTGTTATTATAGATTCGTTATTATATATAGGGGGATTGTCCTATGAGAGATCTCAAGCATCTGATCTTTTTTGAAAATCTTCTTCAGGAGGCAAACAACGAGCTTGTAAAGCAGGCGCAGAACGAGGGCAAAAAAGCTCTTGGCTACACCTGCTACTTCATGCCAGAGGTGCTGCTCGACCTTCCCGGCTGCTTCTCCGTGCGTCTTCGCGCACCGCGCAGCGGCTCACCCGACATGGCAACCTACTACATGTCAAACCGCACCTGCCACTATGGGCGCGCGCTTTTTGAGCGCGCGCTGGAGGGAGGCTTCAATTTCCTCGACGCGCAGCTCGCCACCGAGACCTGCACAGTCACCTGCCGTTTTCAGGAGCATCTCGGGAAGATGGACGTCATCAAAAACCCCAATTTCTTCGTTGAGTTTTCCGATGTTCCGTTCAAGAAGAACGAAAACGGTATGATCCACTACCGCAAGCAGCTCCAGGCGCACGTCCTTGACAAGCTGAACGAAAAGTTTGGCATTGACGTCTCGGACGCGGCGCTGATGAAGGCAATCGATGAGCACAACGAGGTCTGCCGCCTCATCACCGAGATCGGCGCCTATCGCAAGCTTCCCAATCCTCCCATCACCGGCTATGAATTCCACGTCATCCAGCTCGTTACGCTCACCTGTCCGAAGTACCTGATCCTCCCCTATCTCCGCGAGACCGCGGAGGAGCTCAAGACCCGCGAGGCGGAGCCGAAATTTTCCTTCCGTTGCCGCGTTGTGCTCGCCGGCGCCGAGAACGACGATCCGGATTTCACCAAGCTCATCGAAAGCTGCGGCGCCATGGTCGTCGCCGACCGCCACTGCTACGGCTCGCTGCCCGGTCGCGAGGAGATCGTCGTCGCCCCCGGTCAGGCCCCGCTGGACGCTATAGCTCGCCACTATCTTGAAACCAGCTATTGCCCGCGCTTCATGCCGCAGGGTGAGATGCGCGGCCGCAAAAAGTACCTTGCGGACATTGTGAAGGAATACAACGCCGACGGTCTTATCGTCGCGTCGAACAAGTTCTGCGAATATTGGAGCTATGAGCGCACGATGGACGCCCTGATCCTGCCGCGCGACTACGACATCCCCACCTGCTCCATCGAAAAGGAATACGTCAACGCCTCCACCGGACAGTTGCGCACGCGCTTCCAGGCATTTGTCGAGAGTGTGGAGATCAAGAAACTACAGGAGGCTAAGAAGTAATATGAAGCTGCCCAACCTTTCAGATATCAGCGGCAAGCTGAAGGAGGTCGCAAACCTCTTCCCAAGCCCCAGAGATATCAAGCTGCCGAAAAACGCCGACGAGCTCAAAAAGGCCGCTCACGACTTTTGGTACGGAAAGCCCCACGAGGAGCGTCAGCTCGGCAAGCTCTACACCGACAAGACCGGCCTGTACAAGCACCGTGAATGGCGCGGTGTGAAGGACACGTTGTATTACTTCAACATGATCTGGCTGTACAACTATGGTCAGATGATATCCGACATCATGAAGTTCGGCGGTCCCGTTCTGTTTGCGCAGGGTCTGTGGCGCTATCGCTGGCTCGGCCAGACCTATCTCCCCGTCCTGCACTGGTTCGACCGCGGGCTTGAGGGTATGCGCGGCGAGGCGCTTCGCGCGAGCGCTTGGCACTATCGCGCGATGGTTTGCGTGACCATCAACCAGTTCATGAACATGTTCAAGGCGGACGCAAACCTCCACGGCGGCGAGCACAACGACGCCTGGCACCACACCATCGCCCACAAGGAGACCGTCTGGGGCGGCGTGTTCTATCCGTGGTCGGACAAGTTCACGAACATCCCGATGGAGATGATCCCCTACTTCGTCACCTGCCATGTCAACAACCACACCGTCCTGCATTACATCGACGCGGTGCAGTCCATCGGCCTTCCCGGCGATCCCTGCCCGATGTGCCAGGCGGAGGCGGGTCTGTTCGTGCTTGACGATATGCCGGACTATGCGCCGTTCGTCGTCACGACCAACGAGGCGTGCGACGGCTCCGTCGCCTCCACCGCCATTCAGGACTGGTTCCTCAACATTCCGCTCTTTGCCCTGCCCCAGCCGATGCAGTTCGACGACCCGCTCGTTCAGGAGCACTGCGCGAACGAGATCCGCGAACTGTGGAAGTTCATCGAGGAGCAGACCGGCGTGCCGTTCAACTTCGAGCTGCTCAAAAAAAAGCTCGAGTCCCAAAACGAGCTGCAGCGCTTCGAGTGGGAGAAGTGGGACGTCGCGGGCAAAACCAACCACTACCCTATCAACGGCGTGGCGCAGGCTCTCTACCGCATCTATCAGACGCAGTACGGCGACCATTACATCTGGCACGACACCGACCGCAAGGTCAGCAAGATCCTGACGCGCTGCGTCGAGAAGAAGATAGACACCTTCCCCAAGACGCGCCACCGCGTGATCGCGTGGTCCTGCGCGCCGCTGTACTACTCCCACTGGTGCACCTGGGCGTATAACTGCTGGGGTCTGAACACGATCATCAACATGGACTCGCTGATGTTTGACATGACCATCCGCACGGATACTCTCGACAACTGTGTGATGGATATGGCGCTCTATCACGAGTGGGCTCCGATACGCCGCATGGCTGTCGGCGGTCTGCACCACATCTTCGAGCTCTGGGATTACATGGAGCGCTTCAACTGCGATATGGTCATGATGTATGACCAGCTGCAGTGCAAGGGCATGCAGGGCGTCGTCGGACTCTTTGAGGACGAGTTCCGCAAGCGCAACATCCACGCGATCTGGATGCCGCACGCGCTGCCTGACAAGCGCACCGTCTCAAGAGGCGAGATACGCCGCATTATCAACGATTACATGAGCACCGTCATGCATGAGGAACCGCTCGACCCGTCGCTGCTTGAATTCGACGACGACATGAGCTGGTAAGGAGGAACGACCGATGAGTAAGATCAAAGCAAAGAAGACCAGCCTTCCCGTAAAGCTGCTGAAGTTTTTCTTCCATAAAAAAGTGCAGGCCAAGACAAAGAACAGGCGTTCCCGCAAGGGCAAAAAGCACTGCTGCGCCGGTTGCGCGCTGTTCAGGCTTCTGGGCAGGATCTTCGGTATTTTTGCGGCGCTCTACGCCGTGCTGTTCACCGTGTTCTTCTTCGACCTTGACGGCAAGCTGCTCTACTACGTCGTCGAGCCTCTGCTTGTAAAGCACTATGACAAGATGGAGCGCCGCAACCCGCTCGATATGCCCTACGATATCAAGGAATGACCCTGTTGAAGCCACCCGCCGCAAGGCGGGTGGGGTTTTATCGGAGGCCCTGCACGACGCGCAGGCAAGACTACCCTTTTATGGAGGAGCTTAAAATGAGGAAATACACAAGGAAAGCCGGTTCCGTCCTTCTTACGCTGGCGCTGCTGCTCGCCCTGCTCCCGT
Organism: Oscillospiraceae bacterium; assembly: GCA_017620315.1. Classification (GTDB taxonomy): domain Bacteria; phylum Bacillota; class Clostridia; order Oscillospirales; family Oscillospiraceae; genus Hominicoprocola. The sequence continues at coordinate 3,964 of JAFZQQ010000102.1, forward strand.
GCGGCGTCACGCTGTCGCGTGCCGATGGCGAGGACGACTGGCAGGAGGTAAACACCTGGGAGGCGTTGGAAGGCTGCCTCATAAACAACGTGTCCAAAATACGCCTGACCGCAAGCGTAAAGCCCACGGCGCCGGACAGGAGCTCGCCGCTGGTCGTCAACTACTGGAATGCCGATATCACGCTCGATCTCAACGGCTGCAGCATCGACCGCAGTCTCACCACCCCCAAGGAGCATGGCAGCGTCATCGAGGTTCTGAGCGGCAAGCTGACCATAACAGACAGCAGCAACAGAGATCACGGCTGTATCACCGGCGGCAGCACGACCGGCGACGGAGGCGGTATTTACGTCAAATACGGCACCGTGACTTTGGAAACTGTATCCGTCAAGAACTGCAGCGCCGCTCTCGCGGGCGGCGGTGTGTGCCTGTATTGCAATGCCGAGTTTACTCTGGACGGAGGCAGCATTGAGGGCAACACGGCAAAATACGGCGGAGGCGTATTCGTCTCACGCGGGGATGGCGGTGGCTCGCAGTTCACCATGTACGGCGGCAGCATCAGCGGCAACGGCGCATTCATCGGCAGCGGCGTGTACGCCGAACACGGCATGGTCGAATTGTCCGGTGCATTCATCAATGACAACATGACTCCTATCGGCGCGGGGAAAGTACTTGGCGGCGGCGTAGTGGTGAGCGAACAAAGCTCGGTCGCCGTCGCCGGCACGGTAATGATCAAGGACAACTCCGGCGGAAATTTGATCCTCATCGGCCCAGAGGCCGACGTTCTCATGTCGGTCACTTCTCCGTGGAGTGGGGTCGTGCTCGACGATGATGCATGCATCGGCATTTCGAAGTACGTTGTCACGCAGTCGGATCCGGAGAATAATCCCCTTATGCTTGTGCCGGAATATCCCGTCGGCGGCGCATTTACGGGCGGCATGAGCGAGAAAATGTCCAAATCGAATTTCTTCAGCGATCTGGATTGTTTTACTGTGGACATCGTTGAATCGGGCTATTATGAGGGTGAGGCCGAGCTGGTCGCAAAGACCTACAATATCACTTATGATCTTGCCGGCGGCTCGCTGGGGAATCATTACAATCCCGAAACCTACACTGTGAGCACCGGAGGCTTCTCTCTCTGTGTTCCGACCAGAAACGGCTACTATTTTGCCGGTTGGATCGGCACCGGGCTGACAGAACCCACAATGGTGGTCTATATTCCCAGAGGCAGCATAGGCGATCGCAGTTACACCGCCACATGGACGAGTGAGGCGCCCGCCGTCCCCGTCACCGGGGTCACGGTCACAGACTATTATATGAACGGGCTGCCGCTTGGCTGCCGCTGGAAGGCAACCGCGGTCGTCAGCCCCTCGAACGCCACGAACAAGGCGGTCATTTGGACGAGCAGCGACCCGGAGGTCGCCGTCGTGGATCAGAACGGCTGGGTCACCGCAGTCGGCAACGGCACTGCGACCATCACCGCAGCCACTGTGGACGGAGGATTCTCCAGTGATCAGGAGTTTGGAACCGTGGCAGAATTCTTCGGTGCCTACTGCGCAATGGATGTGGACGTCGCATCGGTAGAGGCTGGCGGGACGCTGCAGCTCTACGCGAACCACTTCCCCGACGCCGAAAGCATCACCTGGGAAAGCACCGACGACAAGACCGCCTCAGTCGATCAAAACGGGCTTGTGACCTGCGTGAAGACCGGAAGTGTGACGATCACGGCGACTCTGACATTTCCTGACGAATCCTTTTCCTATTCTACGACCTGCCGCGTGACCGTCACGCCCGCGAACACGCTGCGGCTGAGCGCGCCCAACGGCAGCGCGCAGGCGTCCGA
>JAFZQQ010000103.1 GCA_017620315.1 Oscillospiraceae bacterium
CGATGGGTCTTTACGGCGGCAAGCAGTCCAATCTTGACGCGCTCAAATAAATCATCTATAATACTGCTGAAGCAGCGGCTTTTCGCCGCTGCTTTTTGAGGAGACAGAGTATGATAGAGATCAAAAACCTTTCAAAGACCTTCCGCACCGCCGACGGCGAGGTCGCGGCACTGCGCGATGTGTCGCTTTCCATACCCGACGGAGACATCTTCGGCGTCATCGGCATGTCCGGCGCGGGAAAATCGACGCTTGTGCGCTGCATCAACATGCTTGAGCGTCCGAATTCCGGCAGGGTGCTGGTCGACGGTGTGGACATGGGCGCGCTGAGCGAGCGCGAGCTTCGCGAAAAGCGGCGCGAGATCACGATGATCTTTCAGGGCTTCAATCTGCTCATGCAGAAAACCTGCCTTGAAAACGTCTGCTTCCCGCTGAAGCTCTCCGGCTCCGCGGGAGATAAAAAGCAGCGGAGATCGCGCGCGCTGGAGCTTTTGGAGCTCGTCGGGCTGGCGGACAAGGCCGGCGCCTATCCCGCGCAGCTCTCCGGCGGGCAGCAGCAGCGCGTCGCAATCGCCCGCGCGCTTGCGACCGATCCCAAGGTGCTGCTCTGCGACGAGGCGACAAGCGCCCTCGACCCGACGACCACCGCGTCCATACTCGAGCTGATACGCACGATAAACGAAAAGACCGGCATCACCGCGATACTGATCACCCATCAGATGAGCGTGGTGGAGAGCATCTGCCGTCACGTCGCGATCCTTGACGGAGGTACGGTCGCGGAATTCGGCGAGGTGAGCGAGGTGTTTTCGCACCCGCGCTCCGCGGCCGCGAAGCGGCTGGTCTACCCCGAGGGCGACGCCGCGGCGACGCTGATCCGCGAGCCGGACGAGCGCATCGTCCGCGTCGTGTTCAACGGGAACAAGGCTGCGGCAACGCCGCTGATAGCCCATATGGCGGTTGAGCGAGGGATCGAGGCGAACATCGCCTACGCCTCCACGCGCACCATCGACGGCAGACAGTACGGCTCTATGCTGCTCGGCATTCGCGGCGGCGAGGACGCCGCGCGGGACGCGATAGACTATCTCACAAAGCATACCGATATCATTGCCGAGGAGGTGGAGCTCTGATGGCGGAAAAGCTCTTTTCGGCCGAAGTCGCGGCCGAGGCGTGGGAGATCATCCGCACGCAGTTCCCCCTTGCCATATGGGAGACAGTCTACGTCACGATACTCTCAACAGCCTTTGCCATAATTATCGGTCTTCCGTTAGGCGTGCTGCTCGTCACGGGGGAGAAGGACGGCATACGTCCGCTGCCCGTGCGCCTCATGCGCGCACTGAACATTCTGATCAACCTGCTGCGTTCGGTGCCCTTCCTCATCCTGATGGTGCTGGTGTTCCCGCTCACGCGCCTGATCGTCGGCACCGTCGTCGGTACGATGGCGAGCGTTGTGCCGCTCGTGATCGCTGCGTTTCCCTTTGTCGCGCGCCTTGCCGAAAGCAGTCTGCGCGAGGTCAACCCCAACACGATCGAGATGGCGCAGAGCTTAGGCGCCTCGCCGATGCAGATCGTGCTTCACGTCCTTCTGCCTGAGAGCGTCCCGAGCCTCATATCGAACGCGACCATCGCCGTGACAACCATTCTGGGCTATTCCGCCATGAGCGGCATCATCGGCGGCGGCGGGCTTGGAAAGCTTGCGATGAACTACGGTTATTACCGTTACAAGTACCTTATCATGCTTGCGGCCGTGGCGCTTCTCATCCTGCTTGTGCAGCTGTTCCAGACCTTCGGAACGCGTCTTGCAGCAAGCTCGGACAAGCGTGTGAAGGGCAAGGGCTGAGCCATGTCGGAGATCATGAGCATAGACCGCGATTATGTCCGCGCGGCGCTTCCCGCGCGGCGGGAGGACGGGCATAAAGGCAGCTTTGGAAAGCTGCTGGTCGTCGGCGGGTCGGTGGGCTATACCGGCGCGCCGTACCTCTGCGCTGCGGCTTCGGTGCGCTCGGGCTGCGGACTCACCTTCCTCGGCGTGCCGGGCTGCATCTGGGCTGTGGAGGCGGCAAAATGCGTCTCGGCTATGCCCTTCCCGCTCCCGGACGACGGCGCGGGCCTCTCCACCGCGGCGCTTGCGCCGCTGAGGGAAAGGCTTTCCGGCTGCGACGTGCTTGCGCTCGGTCCCGGGATGGGGCGCGGAGAAGGCGCACGGGAGTTGACGCGTTCACTGCTGCGGGAGACAGAGCGCGCGGTCGTGCTGGATGCCGACGGACTCAACGCGCTTTCGACCGACCTTTCGGCGCTGGAGCAAAGACGCGGCAGGACGACCGTGCTCACGCCTCACGACGGCGAGCTCGCCCGCCTGCTCGGCATCTCTTTGGACGAGCTTTCGCGCCGCGACAGGGCCGAGACCGCGCGTGAGTTTGCGCTTGCGCACGGTTGCGTGCTTGTGCGCAAGGGGCATCGGACTCTCGTTGCTCTGCCGGATGGGCGGCTGCTGCAAAACACCTGCGGCGGCAGCGCGCTTTCCAAGGGCGGCAGCGGAGACGTTTTGACCGGCGTCATCGCGGCGCTGCTCGCGCAGGGCGCGGCGCCGGAGAGCGCGGCGGCCTGCGGCGTCTGGCTGCATGCCCGCGCCGGGGATATCCTCGCGGAAAAGCTGACGGCGTATTGCGCCGCGCCGCAGGACCTTCTGACCGTTGGGCTTCCGGCGGCTTTTTCGGAGTGTGTGGAATGAATGAGTTTTTGAAGACCTGCCTCATCGTTTGTCCGCTGGTCTTTCTTGCGGGCTTTGTGGACTCGGTCGCAGGCGGCGGAGGCATCATATCGCTGCCGGCATATCTGATGGCGGGCCTGCCCGCGCATCTTGCCGCCGGGACGAACAAGGTCGTCAACGGCTGCGGCACCTTCAGCGCGACGGTCAAATACCTTCGCGGCGGCAAGGTCCGCGTCCGCGCGGCTGTTGCCGCGGCTGCGGGCGCGCTTGCGGGCGCGGCGGCGGGGGCGCAGCTTGCCTCCATGATCTCCGAGTCGGTGCTCAAGACGATCATGCTCGTCGCGCTGCCCTGTGTGGCGGTCTTTCTTGTGCTCAAGCGCGATTTCGGCGGAGAGGACAGGGAGTTTACCGAGCCCGAGCCGAAACGCGAGATCACCGTCTCCGCGCTCATAGGCCTCGGCGTCGGCTGCTACGACGGACTGCTCGGCCCCGGCACGGGCACCTTCATGATCATCTGCTTCACGGCGTTCCTTTCGATGGATCTGCTCACCGCCTCCGGCTGCTCGAAGGCGGCGAACCTCGCCTCGAACCTCAGCAGCGCGGTGGTTTGGATCCTGCACGGCTCGGTCATGTGGAAGCTTGCGCTTCCCGCTCTCGTGTTCAGCATACTCGGCAATCTCTGCGGCGCGCGCTACGCCCTCCGGGGCGGCAGCAAAAAGATACGCGGCATGATGTTCGTCGTGCTCGGCCTGCTGTTCGCAAAAATGCTCTACGAGCTTCTGACATAAAAATCGTCGACAAAGGCGAAGCCTTTGCCGACGGTTATTTTTATTTGTGAAAGCTGAGTTTTTTGAGCAGTTTTTTGAAGAACAGTATGTGCTTCTCGACCCGCTTGAAATTGGGATAGACCTTAAAAAACAGCTCGTCGTCCGCGATGATAAAGCGCGCCTCCTGCATTTCCCTGTATATCAACACCTGACGAACAGCCAGAGAAAGGAAAATCCAATACACGCACAGAACAGGAATCCACAGGATGCCAAGCTCCTTCATGTAGTAAAACACAAGGGCGATCGGACTGGCGAGCAAAACCGAGCCGATTGCGATGGGATACAGCTGCAGCAGCGGGACAAGGGGCAGAAAACGATCCTTAAAGCTTTGCTTGCTTTTCATGGATGCTCCTTTCACGTTGACCGGGCCGGTCAATGCTTTATGCCTGTGTTGCGGGACTATGCTATCATGCGGCAGCGCCGATTGCAAGGGATATTTTACAGTATGCAGCAATGCCCCGGCAGTCACATGGCTGCCGGGGCATCGATTCAAAATGTTCTTTTAATCCTGCGGCTTCATGGTGGGGAAATCCTTCCCGATTTTTTATAGCCCTTTGTATGTCTATATATCTATACTTTTCAGGCATCTCTTTTCGACCATTTTTTAATATATCGTTATATCTCTATCCTAAAACCGCTCCAGGCTCTAACATATATTCTTGACATTACTTTATCAAAGTAGTAATATTTCTTCATGGAGTGCAATATATGAAAGGAGATATTATGGATAGCAATTTAGTGCCAAAAACAGTAGGTGAGAGAATAAAATCGCTTCGAGAAAAAGCTAAAGAATCACAAAAAGAACTTGGCGAATTACTCGGTTTAACTCAGAATGCTATTTCAAAGCTCGAAAATGGAGACACCGCACTAACTCTGGAAAACCAAATTCGTATCGCTGAGCATTACAATGTATCACATGATTATTTGTGCACTGGAAGAAATAACGATACTATTCTTGAATTGTTAAGCAAATACATTTCATTGGGATATACTACCGTTTCTGAAGGACAAGAGATATCTATAACATATCCCGTAATGAAAATTGACAAACATCTTTTCGCTTATTTAGTGAGAACTTCCCAAGCATGCAACAACGAATTCATGCCTGAAGAAGTTAAAGAACGCTGGATACAGCTTGAAACATCATTATTCTATGAAGCCAATAAAAATAATGACTTTTCAGAAAAAGAATGTATTGTACCCTTACCACCAAAGTTTATACTTCCAGATGATCAGAAAAACACATGGAGACAAGCAGATTTACTACGAGAGTTACACAACTATTGGGTAAACCAAAACAAAAAAGAACCCAAATGTGGCGAAAATGAAAAGGAGACTAAATGACAACACATAAATTCATATCACAAAATAGCAATGATCTAAGCAGTATAGAAGATAAATCCGTTAATCTAATTATTACTTCACCGCCCTATCCAATGATCGAAATGTGGGACGAAGTTTTCTCAGAACAAGATCCTTCAATAAAAGAAGCTTTAAATATTGGAGATGGAAATGCAGCATTTTCTAAAATGCATGACGTATTAAACTCGGTTTGGGATGAATGCGATAGAGTACTTAAAGACAATGGTTTTGTTTGCATAAATGTAGGCGATGCTACAAGAACAATCAACGATGATTTTCAACTATATTCAAACCATACAAGAATAATCGACTTTTTTATTAGCAAAGGATACAGCGTTCTTCCTGATGTGCATTGGCGCAAACAATCCAATTCACCTAATAAATTTATGGGATCAGGAATGTATCCTGCTGGTGCATATGTTACCTATGAACATGAATATATTTTAGTATTTCGAAAAGGTGGAAAGCGAGTATTTAAGGGATCAGAGAAAACACTTCGTCAAAAAAGTGCTTTTTTCTGGGAAGAACGAAATATATGGTTTTCAGATTTATGGGAGATAAAAGGAGTTTCTCAATCCATAACTAAAACGAAAGCGACAAGAGATCGTAACGCATCATTTCCTTTTGAAATACCATAGCGATTAATAAATATGTATTCTGTCGAAGGTGATACCGTTCTTGATCCTTTTGCCGGTTTAGGTACTACTTCCATTGCTTGCATGGCTTCAAACCGTAATAGTATTGGAGTCGACATTGACAATGAAATAGTTAACCTTGCTCTTGATAATATGAATATTGATATCAGTACCGCAAACGAATTTATACATAACCGAATCAAAAAACATTTATCCTTTATTGATTCTCTTCAAGATGATAAAAAAGCAAAATGCTATAAAAACGAACCTCACGGATTTCCTGTGAAAACGCGGCAAGAAACAGCCATAGAAATTGATCAATTATCCGAAATTAAGAAAATAACAAACGGATATGAATGCATTTACGCAAAATATAATCCTTCATCATTTCCTGAACAAATGACCTTTTCTATCTAAAAAAATGGCATGTGTGAATCATACTCGCACATGCCATTTATAACATTCAATCATCGGTTTTCGGCGGAAGTTTTAATAGCAAATCACGTTCTGCTACAATCTTACGTTCAACATCCGCTGTTACATTGCCGTTTATCGGCATAACTGTAAATACTTTTCCACCGAAGTCTCGTAAGAAAGCTTTATGCCCTTTTTCCTCTGAAGATTTGGCTTTTCCCATATATATAGTTGTATTTGCCGATGCATAAGATTGAGGTTTGATTTGTAAACCTATTTTATATCCATTTACATCCGTCCACAGATCTACCCAATAAGGAGAGCCTTCTATCTCACTTGGAGCATCATAAAAAGGAATTCCGCCTATTACTAAAGAAGGGGTCATAGTTTTCCTCTCTCCTTAAGATATCCATTATATGTTCTTTCAATTACTACTGTATACATATAGTCTTTACAATCAGGTTTAGTTATGGAAGCAATCAGATCAGGATGAAATCGATCCTCGCCAGGAAGATCTTCAGAAACATGCTTATATAATGATTCTCCAAGCATATCGAGATGTTCTCTGGTACGAACATTTTCAAAATAGTATTTTATCCATTCCTCAATAGATTTTGGATTGCAAATACGTATTGAATCCGAAGTAGATCCCACATTTCTCTTGAAATTCAATTGCCATCTGTTCATTGCATAATTTAATACAAACTCTTTTTCCGCTTTTGGCATAACACTTCTCCTTTTATTATTCTTGTAGTCTTGTATGTAAGCATGTCAGCATGCTAACGTGGATGAATACATGAATTGTTCTATTCTTGTATTGATGAATACTTCTTATACACTATTCTGTAAACCTCTCATACTTGTCCGCAAAAATGAAAATATGTAACTATGGTAGTATTTCAGTTGAATCAGTGTAATCTGCCTACAGTTCATTAAATAGTTCAGATATAGATACTCCAAACCCTTTTGCAATCTTTTCGATATTCACCAATGAAATATTCCTCTTAATAAGATGTGCGTCCATCTTTCCGGCAGCTTCAACTACGGCATTGCGTAGCAATTCGCCGTCTTCTGTAAAAAATCGCTCGTCTTGCCGCAGTACTTCAACTATCGCGCCAAAAAACTTGTTCATATCAGATGTACCCCTTTACCGTTCTTCATGTATTCCAGTATAGCAAGAGCGCCCCAATTAAGCAAGATTAGCTTTCGAGGATTTGTGATACTATAACAAAAACCAACGTAAAAGCCTGTGAATGATGCCAAAATGCATCTCACAGGCTTTTCCTATCAGCTATGACGATTAAGGTAATAATCTACTGCAACTCGTATAAACGCTCCAAGCGAGACTCCCTTTCTGTCTGCCGCCCTCCGTACCCTTTGTAACCATTCGCTATCCGCCCGAAAATCGACTATGGTAATCTTATTCATCTAACTCACCCCATCTGAAACAACTTATATTTCACAGAGGCGAATAGACGCTTCATGTCCATTATACGAAGAGGCTCCCCCCTACACCATGCAAGGAGGAGTCTCTTTGGGTAAATATCGGGTACAATCTGATTTTTTGGTGCCAAAACCGCTTGATTTCGCCGTTTATCAGTCCTGCGGCTTCATGGTCGGGAACAGGATCACGTCGCGGATGGAGTCGGTGCCGCAGAGCATCATGGAGCAGCGGTCAATGCCGAAGCCGAGGCCGCCCGTGGGGGGCATGCCGTACTCGAGCGCGAGCACGAAATCCTCGTCCATCATGTCCGCCTCCTCGTCGCCGTTGGCGCGCTTTTGCGCCTGTGCCTTGAAGCGTTCGTACTGGTCGATGGGGTCGTTGAGCTCGGAAAACGCGTTGCCCATCTCACAGCCGCAGACGAACAGCTCATAGCGCTCGGTGAGGTAATGGTCGGTCGGGCTGCGCTTGGCAAGCGGCGAGACCTCGACGGGGTACATGGTGATAAAGGACGGCTGGACGAGCTTTTCCTCGACCTTCTGGTCGAAGGTCTCATAGAGCGCGTTGCCCCAGGTCTTGTCCACGCCGTCCATATCGACGCCCGCGGACTTCGCCAGCGCGACGCCCGCCTCGGCGTCGCCCTCGCAGGCCATGAAATCCACGCCGACATACTCCTTCACCGCGTCCGCCATCGTGAGGCGGCGGAAGCCGGGCGTCAGGTCGACCTTGTTGCCGAGCCATTCGACCTCATAGCTGCCGTGGATCTCCTTCGCGGCGCCAGAGAGGATGTTTTCAAGGATGTCCATCATCCCCTCAAGGTTAGTGTACGCCTGATAGAGCTCGCAGGTGGTGAACTCGGGGTTGTGCTTGGTGTCCATGCCCTCGTTGCGGAAGATGCGCCCCACCTCGTACACGCGCTCCATGCCGCCGACGATCAGACGCTTCAGATAAAGCTCCAGAGAAATACGAAGTTTCAGGTCTTCATTCAGCGCATTGAAATGCGTCTCAAAGGGGCGCGC
>JAFZQQ010000007.1 GCA_017620315.1 Oscillospiraceae bacterium
ACGGTCTCCACGGTGTCGCGCAGCTGCGAGATACCGAGAAGGCTGAGGATCTCCGGAGCCATGGGGATGATCAGTCCCTGAGCCGCGACATAGGCGTTCACCGTCAGCACGTTGAGCGCGGGCGGCGTGTCGATGATGATGAAATCATAATCGTCGGCGACCTTTACAAGCTGGTCGCGCAGCAGAAATTCCCTCGCGGGCATATTGAATTCCAGCTCGGCGGTGGAGAGCAGGATGTTCGAGGGCAGATAGTCGCCGATCTCCGTGTCGACAATAACGTCGTCGATCTTCTTCTTGCCTTTGAGCACGTCGTAGATCGTATCGCTGTTTTCAATGTCGAGCCCGGCGCTGAAGCCCAGCGAGCCCTGAGGGTCGAGATCGACGCCGAGAACCTTGTACTTTCTCAGATGCAGAGCACTGATGAGAGACAGCGCGGTGGTGGTTTTGCCGACGCCGCCCTTCTGGTTTGTGATGGCGATAATCTTCTTCACGGTGAGGCCCCCTGCAAAAAATTGTTCCGCGCCTCTAATCTTTCAACCGGAACGGTCGATATGAATTATAAGAGAAATAAAAGCTTTGGTCAAGTCTTTTGTGTAAGAAAAGGAGTTGAGCACAGATGGCTAATGTAAATAATATCAGCAGCAATTCGTACAGCAGTTCCACCAGCCTGTACGGAAACAGGAACGTTCTGACGGGTCTCGCGAGCGGGATGGATACCGAAACGATGATCCAGAACAGTGTCGCGGGCTACCAGACCAAGCTCACGACCCTGAAGCAGGACCAGACCAAGATCGAGTGGAAGCAGGACGCCTATCGGGCGCTGACAGATCAGATGTACAACATCACCCAGAAGTATACCTCGTACACATCAAAGACCAATCTGTCCAGTAACGGGTTTTTCACCAGCGCGTCCACAACGACCGCCCAGGGCTCAAACGCATCCGCTATCACCGCAACGGGCACCGCGAAGAGCGACGTGCAGATCAATGCCGTGACGCAGCTTGCGACGGCCGCGCGCTATACGGTCAGGGCGAGCACGCTGAACTACAACAACGCGGTCAATCTGACCGGCAAGGCGGTCTCCTCCGTCGGCTCGAAGCAGGTCAGCGCCATCGAGGGCAGCCTGACGCTCACCGCGGGCTCGGAGAGGTTCACACTGGACTTTGACGCGAACGACGTCTATGAGGACGCCTCCGCGCTGGTCAACGGCATCAACGCAAAGCTGCAGGAGCAGGGCGCCAAGGTGTCGGCAAGCCTCAGCGACGGCAAGATCACCTTTGCCTCTACCTCCGACAACGGCGATTCTGTGTACCTGAGCGGCGCGACCGGAAACTTCAAGACGCAGCTCGGCGTGGAGTACGCCAGCTCCAGCGCCGCGACCAACCGCTTCGATTACAACAACATCCAGGTGGGCGACAAGGCGCTGACCGCGGAAAAGTCGATGGCGGATTATCTGTCTGACAGGACGATCGAGGTCACGCTGGACGGCACGACCAAGAAGATCAGCGTCGGAACGCTGGACGCGAGCAGCGACACGCCGCTTGCCGACCAGATCAAGGCAAATCTCCAGACCAACCTCAACCGTGCCTTCGGCAGCGGCGCCGTGACCGTGGACACCGAGAACGGCGCGCTGAAATTCGGCGTGAAGGACGGCTCGGGCTCGTCCCTGAAGCTCAAGTCCGACATTGAGGAGCTGGGGCTCGACGCGGGACTTTCCAACTATTTCGACACGAGCAATACGCTTGACAAATTGCTCGGAGCGGATTATTTTAAGGTAAAGGGCGACGGAGCCGTCACACAGGACGAAGAGGGCGTTTACCACGACGCGAGGGGCAACCGTACCGACGCGGACGGCTATCTGGTCGACGAGGAGGGCAACACGATCTACGAGGAAAAGGACCTCGTGGTGAACGGCGTCAACCTCGGCAAGTTCGGCAAGGACGCCGCGCTCGACCGCGTGATGAACACCATCAACAGCAGCGCGGATGTGGGTATCACCGCCAGCTATTCCAAGCTCACGGGCGAGTTCCTCTTCACCTCGTCGAACACCGGCGCGAATCAGACGATGTCCTTCGGCGACGGGCTTGCGACCAGGCTTTTCGGCACGATGGTCAAGCACAACGAGCAGAAGCTCGGCGACGTGCTCGGCGACGACTGGTTCAATGAGGACGGCACGCTCAGCCTCAAGTTCGGCTCCAACCAGAGCAGTGTTTCCGGGCTTACAAAGGATTCGACGCTTGACGACCTGAAAAGCGCGGTCAACAGCAAGTTCGGGAAGACTAAAATTTCGTATGACACCGAGACCGATCAGTATTCCGTCAGCACGACCAACGACAGCTACAGCAGCGTGGACGAGATCATGATATCCGCCAACGGAAAGTCCATGCGGCTCGTGGATGCGCTTCAGGGCTACAGCAGCTTTTCCGACGGTACCGACGCGATCGTCAGCGCCACCGTCAACGGCAAGCAGCTCACGCTCCAGCGCGCCAGCAACGTCATCGATATGGACGGCATGTCGGTCACCCTGAAGAACACCTTCGAGGGCGGCGAGGCGGTGACCTTCAAGACCTCCGCCGACTCCGACAAGATCGTGGATACCGTCAAGGGCTTTGTCGAGGATATCAACAAGCTGATGCAGGACGTCCACGACGCCTATGCCACGCGGCCGGCGGAGAAGAGCGCGAAGAAGCACACCAAATATGAGCCGCTGACCGACGAGGACAAGGCGGATATGAGCGAAAGTGCGGTAAAAGCCTACGAGGAGAAGGCAAAGCAGGGCCTCCTCTTCGGCGACACCGATGTCAGCACGCTGTACGACAGGCTGCGCTCCACGATCGAAGCCTCCGGGCAGACGCGCATCGACATGGAGGCCATCGGCATCACGAGCGCCTATTCCAATGGGGTCACGACCTTCTCTCTCAACGAGGAGAAGCTGCGCGCCGCACTGGACAGCAATCCCGACAAGGTCAAGAATGTCTTCGCGACCACGCAGGACAGCAACGGCAATACCAACGGTCTGATGGAGCGGTTCAAGAAGACGCTGAACGCGTATGCCTCCACCTCCCTCGGTTCGCCGGGCATCCTGGTGAGCAAGGCGGGCACGAAGCTCTCGGCGGTTTCGCTTCTCAACAACAATCTGCAAAAGCAGCTTGACAACATCTCGAACCAGATCGAAAGCTGGGAGACCAAGCTGAGCAGCAAGATCGACTACTACACCAAGCAGTTCACCGCGCTTGAAAAGATGATCAGCACGATGAACAACCAGAGCTCTATGCTCGGAGACCTGATGGGTTGATGGGGCCCACGCGGCCGGATGCTGTTCCGGAATAACCCATAAAATACATTAGAAGCAGGATGTTGATATGGACGCAAGAGGGCTTCAGAACTATAAGGCGCAATCACTCAACACCATGACGCAGGGGGAGCTGCTGCTCCTCCTGCTCGATGAGCTCGTCAAAAGGCTTATGCGCGGTGATATCGCGCTTGAGCAGAAGGATTATGAGCTCTTTGAGACGTCGATACAGCGCTGCATTGACATCGTGCGCTATCTCGACGATACGCTTGATCGGCGCTATGAGGTCAGCCGCGGTCTGCACAGGCTGTATGACTTCTTCTGCTACGATCTCAACCGGATCATGCTGGGCAGAAACAAGAACGAGCTGGACAAGCTCCGCCCGATGATAACGGATCTCCGCGATACGTTCCGTATTGCGGAAAAGAACGCTTCGGAAGGACGGTAAAACCTGGGATGGGTAAGCTTGAGCTTGAGGAACTGCGCAAGAGAAAGAGAGACGAGGTAGTAAAGCTTATCGAGGTCGCGGATCTGACACGTCAGGTCGCGGAGGCAGTCGAGCGCGGAGATTCGGTTGCCGCGCAAATGCTTCTCGGCGAGCGCGAGCAGCCTGTGCGCGAGCTGAGCGAGATGGAAGAGAGCGTGCGCGCCTATGTCATGGAGAGACCGGAGACGGAGGCTATCCGCCTTCAGGAGCTTCTTCGCGGGGGCGAGGCCGAGTCGGAGGACGAAAAGCTGCTTGTCGAGCAGGTCGGGCAGTTCCGCCGCATACTCGCCTCGGTGAGGGCGCTGGACGAACAGCTGAGCGTCCGCCTTGCTGGCGACAGATCGATATACAAAAAATACAGAAGTTAGGCGTATGAGAGGAAAACCGCTCCAACCTTGTGATTGGAGCGGATTTCCTCTCATACGGCAATGATATTGTTATACCTCGGAAGGCTGCGTCAGAAGCCAGAGCGGCGCGCCGTCGTG
>JAFZQQ010000104.1 GCA_017620315.1 Oscillospiraceae bacterium
ACTCCACCGCGAAGCCAGCCTCTCTGCCGACGTCGCGCAGCTTGCAGTAGTTGTTGCCGTTGATGCTGTACGCCTCGATCTGCACGGGCCTGCCGTCGACGACGATCTTCTGGCTCGACTGCTGCGCTGTGAGCGCCGCTCCTGCGACCGGGGCTACGATGGACGCGCCGAGGATGATGCCGCTCGCGACGAGCGCGATTTCTTTTTTCTCTCTGCATTTCATGGGCTTGCCCTCCTTCATGTTTGGTAAACCAAACAATACCGAGAGCACTCTCACAAGTCGAGAACAATCTCGTTGACCAAAGGGAGAAATACCGCGCGTCAGATTTGACGCTGGATGTCGAGCGCGTTGTCGAAACTGATCTGCCCGTAGGTCTCCTTGACCTCCTGCACCGCGAACTTCCGCAGCTCGTTCCGGTCGGTGACGTCGTCATTGAAGTGGGCGGCGACGGTGTGGCAGACCATGTTCAGCTCGACGCACCACTTGAACAGCAGCGAGCGCATCCGGTTATTGTTGTTGTCGAGGATGCCCTTGATCATGTTGGAGAGCACCTCGCAGAGATACGACGAGGCGTCGCTTGCTTCGAGATAGCCGATGTAGAATACCAGAGCATTCTCCACGAACTCGCTGCGGCTCCGGCAGTTGTTGAGCGGCATCCAGGTATCGATTTTTTGCAGGGTTTCCGGCCTGAGCCACATGGTCGAGCCCTTCTTGTTCTTTTCGTTCATAGTTGTCCTTTCTTTTACTTCCGCACAGCTTTTCAGCCGCTCAAACGCCCAAAACGCGGGCGTTTTTCCTCTCTGCGGTTCGGAAGCGGTGCGGAAAATCGGTAGTTTCTCAAATTACGGTGCGGAGCCTTTCTGGGAAAAGACCCGCATTGCGGGGCTTTGTGGGCGAGCCGCGCCGCGAACCGGTGCGGCTCTTTATCTTGTGCTTATTTCGCATCTCCTCCAAGGCGGGGTTCCGCGAGTCAAAACGCGTCCTACGGCGGCAGTTCCTCCGGCTCGTGCGCCGTGTGCGCCGCGACGTATTCCTCGTGCGGGATCTGTCTGCGCGTATGCTTTGCCGTCTCCGCGTCGTCGCGCTTCACCTGTCCGCGCGCGTCATAGTTCGTGAGCTGGCGCTCGTGGAAGAGGTTGACCGCGCTCTGGATCGGCAGGATCGTATAGCGCAGGTTGCCGTTCCACTTGAGACCGTCCGCCGTGGTGACGGACGTCGCCTCGATGCTGACGAGCCCTGCCTCGCACAGCTCCGCGACGTACTTGGCGACCGTGCGCTTGCTGCACCCGAACGTCTCCGCGATGTTCGCGTAGCTCGGCCAGCACTGATGCGTTTCGGGATCGGCGAGCCGGCGCAGGTACGAGTAGATGGCGAGCGCGGTCGCGCTGAGCTTGAGCTGATAGACCTCGTTTGGCAGGATCGTGCAGTTGCTCACGCGAGGCTGCGCGGTGAACGAACTCGCGTTCTTCACAGTGCGCCTCCCGTGCTGCGCTCGACCCACGCGATGAACTTCTCCTTCGGGACGACGACGCGGCTGCCGACCTTGAGCGCGGGGAAGTCCGGCTCGCGCATCAGCTCGTAGCCGCTCGACGGAGACACGCCGAGCACGTCCGCCACCATCCTCGCGTTGAGGAAGAGCGGCAGCTCGTCATAGCTTTGGTACTGGGATCGTTTCATGTTTCCTCCTCGTTGGCAGCGCGATAGGCCTCTCGCACTTGCCGCTTGATTTTTGCTTCCGAATCGGATAGCATGACTGTAGCAGGCACGAGTCCCGCTTGCAATAGTTTGGAGCGGTCTTGGGAAAACCCCAAAACTCTATCGGTAACACAGGAGGGCGCATGGATCAGTTTGACGCATTCTCTGTTTTCTTCTGGGATAACGACGTACACATCGGCGGACGCACCTACCCCTTGGGGCAGACGACCGTGGACGTATTGAACCTCTCGACCGAGGAGTTCGACCGGCTCTTTGACCGCACCCAAGCCTTCGGCCGCACGTTCGACAGGATGCTTGAACGACGAGACGCGCGCATGGCGGATGACGTGCAGGCGAAGTTCAACGCCGCGCTCGACGTGATCTCCACGCTGCCGCCGTATCGGGATTTGGAACTGGATGTCGCGGCACGGACGGTGTTCCTCACCTTGCGCGATATGCCGGAGGAGTGGAACGAGGCGATGCGCCCCGGCACAGAGGGCAATCAGATGATCCAGGAGTTCGGCGCCAAGGTCGTCGCCCTGCCCGAGCGCATGAACAACTTTCGCGGGCAGGTGACGCTGATGCTGGAATTCTTTTTTGAGGACTTGACGCGGCGCGGCAGTTCGGAGTACGGTCGTGCGTTCGACGACTACTGGCGCGCGATGGTCACGGATGGCGCGAAGCTCTATCCGCATCAGCAGTTTGAGCAGAGCTTCTCCGCGGAATTCTCGTTCGTGCCGATGCGCCATCCGGACAAGCCGGACGAATACCTTGTGGCGGAGCAGGCGAAGTTCGCGGAACTGCACTTCTTCCTCTACACGGATTTCTACCGCGCGCTCGCGCACGGCAACGCGCCGCGCCGCTGTCACAACTGCGGGAGGTACTTTCTGCTCACACGCGGGTACAACACCTGCTACTGCAACAACGTCGCGCCGGGCGAGACGACGCGCACCTGCCGCAAGGTTGGCGCGCACACGAAGGAGCGGCGGGAACGCGAGGGTGCGTCGCCGGTGCAGCAGGCGTACCAGCGCGCGTATGGGCGCCTGAAGATGCAGTACAGCCGCCGCAAGAGGGACGCTGCGGAGTACAACCATCTGGTGTCGCAGGCGCAGGATATCCGCGACGCCTACGCGCGCGGCGAACTCGGCGAGGAGGATGCCATCGCGCGGCTGAAGGCAATCGGAGGATAAGGAAACCCCGCGGGATCGGAGCGCGCTGGCGCCCGATCCCGCGGGGTTGTGTTTAGTTACAGCGGTGAAATATTTGCGTCAAAAAGATTTGCCGTCTGAAGTGTTGCACATGACACGATTGTGTTGTAATATATTTTTGGAAAAATATAGAAAAATGTCGGAGGTGCGGCACATGACGCCAGAGGCGAAAGCGCGGCAGGCCATTGACAAGCGGCTGGAACAGTCCGGCTGGATCATACAGGATATGCGCCAGGTCAACCCGATGGCGGCGCTCGGTGTCGCGGTGCGGGAATATCCCACCAGCACCGGGCCCGTGGACTATGCGCTGTTTGTGGACGGGAAGCCGGTCGGCGTGGTTGAGGCCAAGCGCGACGACGAGGGCGAGAACATCACCGTGGTCGAAACGCAGTCCGGGCGCTATGCAGGCAGTACCTTTAAGTACGTCAATGTCGATTACCGCATCCGCTTTGCTTATGAGGCGACGGGGAAGATGACGCGCTTCACCGACTATGATGATATTAAGTATCGTTCGCGCGGCGTGTTTTCTTTCCACCGCCCGGAGACGCTTCAAGCACTGTTGGCGCAAACGGACACCGTCCGCAATAACCTGAAGCATATGCCGACTCCGGATACAACAGGTTTCCGTGACTGCCAGATTGCGGCGATCCACGAGCTCGACATCTCATTTGCCGACAACAGGCCGCGGGCTCTTGTACAGATGGCGACCGGTGCGGGTAAGACATTTACCGCCATTACTGCCGTCTATCGTTTGCTCAAATTCGGTAAAATGAAGCGTATACTGTTTCTCGTTGATACGAAGAACCTCGGCGAACAGGCGGAGGATGAATTCAGAAAGTATCGTCCAAACGACGATGCGCGAACCTTCCCGGAGCTTTATCCGATTTACCGTCTGAAATCAGCAAAGATGCCCAAGGATACCCTTGTCTATATCAGTACCATTCAGCGGATGTACTCTATCCTTAAAGGTGAGGAGTTGGACGAATCTGCGGAGGAGGAATCTTTCTTTGAAAAAGTCTCTGCGGACAGGCAGCCTGTTCGGGAGGTTGTCTATAACGCGAAGATCCCGCCGGAGTTCTTCGACTGCATCATCGTGGACGAGTGTCACCGCTCCATCTACAATGTCTGGAGTCAGGTGCTTGAATACTTCGACGCATTTCTCATTGGGCTGACAGCTACGCCGGATGCCCGCACGATTGCTTTCTTTCAGCAAAACATGGTCAGCGAATATTCCCGCGAACAGGCGATCATCGATGGCGTGAACGTCGGTGAGGATATCTTTATCATCGAAACCGCTGTTGGCAAGAGCGGTGGGCATATTATGAAACAGCTGATTGAGAAACGCAACCGCTTGACACGAGAGAAACGCTGGAAGCAGATGGATGAGGATGTGGACTATGCCGCAACGCAGCTTGACAGAGACGTGGTGAATCCGAGCCAGATTCGCACGGTCATCCAATGCTTCAAGGACAACTTGTCGCAGCTGTTCCCGCGCCGTGTGGAAGTCCCCAAAACGCTGATTTTCGCCAAAACTGACAGTCACGCGGACGATATCATTCAGGTCGTGCGCGACGTGTTCGGTGAGGGAAATGAGTTTTGTCGGAAAATCACCTATCAGGTGGACAATCCCAGAGATTTGATTCGTGAATTTGCAAACGACTATAATCCGCGCATTGCCGTCACGGTGGACATGATCGCCACCGGCACGGACGTCAAACCCATCGAGTGTCTGATCTTCATGCGCGACGTGCGCAGCCGCAACTATTTCGAGCAGATGAAAGGCCGCGGCACAAGAGTGCTCGGAAAGGATGATCTGCAAAAGGTTACGCCGTCGGCGACCGAGAACAAAGACCACTTCGTTATCATTGATGCCGTGGGTGTGACGCGCTCGAAGAAAACCAGCACACGCTCATTGGAGCGTAAACCCTCCGTCAGCATGAAGGAGCTGATGCTCAACGTGGCGATGGGCGCGAAGGATGAGGACACACTGACCTCACTCGCCAATCGCGTCATCCGCCTCAACAGTCAGATGACGCCGCGGGAGCGCACGGAGTTTGCGGAGATCGTCGGCGCGAGCGCCGGGGTAGTAGCGCAGAGCCTCCTGGATGCCTTTGACGAGGATGTGATTGCCGCGCGGGCGGGCGTTACACTAACCGACGACCACGAACCGATGCCAGAGGAGCGCGAACGCATGGACGCCGCGCAGAAGGAACTGATTCAAACCGCGGTGCAGCCGTTCTTCCGCCCCGAGGTGCGCGAGTATATCGAAAACGTGCGCCGCAGTCACGAGCAGATCATCGACAGCGTGAACCTTGACACGGTGACGTATGCGGGCTTTGATGCCGACAAGCAGGCGAATGCTGAGCGCGCCATACAGGCGTTCCATACGTTTATCGAGGAGAATCGGGACGAGATCATCGCCCTGCGGCTCATTTATGACCAGAGGTATAAGGATCGTCCCATGGTGATCGAGCAGCTGCAAAAGCTGTACGAAAAGCTCAAGGCCAAGGGCGTGACCTACGAGCGGCTGTGGGACTGCTATGCCATCAAACGCCCGGAGAAGGTTCGCGGGACGGCGGCGCAGCTTGCTGACCTCGTTTCGCTTGTGCGCTTCGAGATGGGATTTACCGACGACCTCTCGCCGTTTGCGGAGCGCGTGAATTACAACTTCATGCAGTGGACGCTGCGCCGCAACGCGGGCGCGGTACACTTCACGGACGAGCAGATGGACTGGCTGCGGCTCATCAAGGATCATATTGCATCGTCACTGAGCATCGAGCCGGGCGACCTCGACCTGAACCCCTTCGACCACAAGGGCGGCCTTGGGCGGTTTTATGAGGTATTTGGTGAGCGGTATGAGGAGATTTTAAAGGAAATGAACGCGGAGCTGGTAGCGTGAGGAGAGAGAAAATGAAAAAGCAGCAAAGCAGCACCTTAACGAAGATATGGTATCATGCGCTAACAATTACGCTTCTGATTGTCTCTTATCTGCTGAAGAAGCCTGTGATTTTCGTGGTTTCTGACAGAATTGGTGCAACGATTGCAGCTGTATTTACTTTCGCGGCTCATATTATGCTACTAAAAACTGCACAGAATATTGAAGGGGGAGGAATCAAAGGGCCTATATGGATTGGGTGTGGGGCAATTATGCTTTATCAATTGCTCTTGTTCTACCCCAAAGAGAAGATTTGGCATCAGGTATCGATTCTGCTATTAGTTTTCTGCTATATTTTTATGGCTGTATATGGAACAATTGAACTGCTTGTCTCCTTAAAGAAAAAACTTGAGGAGATGAAGAAAATAGAAAATAAAAAAGATAAAGGTGTTGAAAGCATTGAAAGCTTAATTGCGATTGTTACAGCACTTGTTGCAATTGGGCTAACCTGTGTTGGACTTTTACAAAATAGCAATGGAGTATAATGCGGAAAATGGTTGTAAAGTTGGTGGCGTGAGATGGCTGAATGGAAAGAATATAGATTGGAGCAGCTACTGTCCTATGAGCAGCCAACGTCATACATAGTTGAATCTACCGACTATGATGACAAGTACAAAACGCCTGTTTTGACTGCGGGAAAGTCTTTCATTTTGGGCTATACGGACGAGCAAGAGGGGATCTACAATACCCTGCCAGTAATTATATTTGATGATTTTACAACTGCGAGCCAGTATGTTAATTTTCCGTTCAAGGTCAAATCGTCTGCAATGAAAATACTGACGGCGAACACAGAGCTGGTTTTGCCAAGGTTCATCTATTACCGAATGCAAATTATCGAGTTTGACCACAGCACACACAAACGGTATTGGATTCAGCAGTATTCCAAAATAAAAGTCAGTATCCCGCCTCTCCCCGAGCAGCAGCGTATCGTTTCCCGCATCGAAGAATTGTTCTCGCAGTTGGACAGCGGCATAGAAACACTGCGCAAGGCCAAGCAGCAGTTGGCGGTGTACCGTCAGGCTGTGCTGAAAGAAGCGTTTGGCAATTTGCGGGAAAAACGCCCAATCCGTGAAATGTCATCTACTGTAACAAGCGGCTCGAGGGGATGGGCACAGTATTATGCTGACAGTGGTGCCAGATTTATTCGTATTACAGATTTGACAAGAGATCGAATCCGGCTGAAAAATGACAGCATCCAATATGTTGCTTTGCCTGATAATGTTGAGGGGAAACGAAGCCGATTATTGGCAGATGATGTATTGATTTCAATTACCGCAGACTTAGGTAGCATTGCGCTTGTGCCAAAGGACATACCAGAGGCATATATAAATCAGCATATTGCCATGGTACGGTTTCAAAATCCAAATCAAGGTGAATTTATGGCATGGTATTTGAAAAGCGAGCACGGGCAAAAGGATTTACTTAAGAATAAACGCGGTGGTGGTAAGCTTGGGCTTGGACTTGACGACATTCGAGATACGCTCGTTCCTGTTGTGGACGATAAAACCGCCCAAAGTATTGTCGCACGAATAGATAGCCGATTATCAGTTTGCGATAATATCGAGCTGACCGTCGATGCCGCTTTGCAGCAAGCTGAGGCGCTACGGCAGAGCATTTTGAAGCAAGCTTTTGAGAGGGGATTATAAAATGGAGTTGTATAAAAATACTGAGGAAGCATTTGTCAATTACCTCAAACGGCATGGTTATCCGGATGAGAGTATATCGCTTGAATGGGGAACTACACAATGTGCAATTGACATCGCTGTTTTGGCAAGTGATTTGATTACGCCGGTTGCTGTTTATGAGATCAAAGGGCGAAAAACTCCGGAAATAATTCGAAAAGGAATAGACCAATTAAAGCGCGCTGTAAAGTTTTTCGATATAACTGTTTCCTGCAATTTGGTTTTTGGCTCAGATAACGCCACTGGCTTTGAAGTTATAGATGTGACAAAAAACGTTTATAACGATGAACCGATCAACATATCAGAAATCATGGAATCGCACCCATTAAAAAAGCCTATATCCTATGGAATAATGCAAGCTGGAGCTACCAGCAAGGCAATTTCCAAAAGAATAAAAAATAAGCAAGAAAAGATAGACCGTATAAAGTGGCTTTGTTGGTTGCTGTTTCCACTTCTTGCAATCGTTCTTTTATTGTTAGATGCCTTTGGTAAATACCAGATAACCGCTCTGAGATTAGCTGTGATTGGAGCGACTGTAGTCATTATTCTGATACCGTTTTTTAGTGAAATTACTCTAAAAGATGTTACATTTAAGCGAAAGAGCGGAAACTGATACACACCCGGCCAATTTCCCACCGTCATCCCCAAGGCCAGGGGCATATGAGGCTCGCTACTGGATGGCAGCGTGAGGGGTATAATCGAGGTGACACAATGGAATGTGATGCAAATCCTTATCGTGATCTGCCTATATCGATTAGTCCGGTAGAATTTGAAAAATTCTGTATGGAAACATTAAAAGCCTATGCAGCGGAGGAATCCTTACAGAATTTCGTGATTAAACACAATCAAAAAGTAGAAACTTACGATAGTACATATCAAATTGATGTTTTAGCAGAATATACTGCATTGGGTTGCAAAAACATCGTTGTTATTGAATGCAAAAAGTATTCTCGAAACGTTGAACGGGCTGTTGTGGCTGAATTGTACTCTAAACTACAAAGCATGGGGGCTCAAAAAGGAATTCTTATTTCGACAAGTGGGTTTCAGTCTGATGCTGTGAAATTCGCAAAACAGCACGGGATAGCTTTGTGGCAGGTATGTGACCGTTCTATCAAGCATTATAGTGCTGCAGCAAGCAGAGAAATACCCCCACATATCCTTTTTCAACTCAAAATGGAGGAGTTCTTGCCAAAGTTCATTATGATGGAATGGGATTGTAATGCGGACTACCCCTACAATGAGTTGTATCCAACATCGGAAATGTATAGTAATGCAAGATCTCAGGCTCGTGAGGCTTTGGCTAAAGAACGCAGGTAATTTAAATCAAAGAGAACACCGAAGCCTGACAATGCCCCACCATCATTTCCAAGGCTCGAGGTATGTACGACTCGTTGAGGAACGACAGCACCTTTGCTATTGGCGGTATAAGTGAAGATTCTGCGGCAGAGCATTTTAGAGCAAGCGTTTGAGGGGGAATTGTGAAAGTGCCAACGATAACAGACTGGCTGATGGTTGGAATTACCGCCGTGTATGTAGTTGCAACCATTATGATTTGCTGGGCAAATATCAACTCTGCCAAAGCAACACGGGAGCAGATTGCAGAATCAAAAAAACAGTTCGAGGAAACGAAGCGGATAAGCGTTTTACCAGAGTTGTGGATAGAGGCAGAGCAAGAAAATGATACAATGTTAATACCCGATATTACGCTGATGCTTTGTAATCCCCCAAAAGTCAACGATTATACCTACTATACAATGTTTGCGCTTGAGTTAAATAATATTGGCTCCGGTTCGGCCAAAGAAATAGCATACTCGTGGAAACATGACGAAGAGGTATACGGGAAAGGTAGTTTTCCTCGCCCTATTGTATTTCCAAAAGAAAGCTGTACGATAGTTGCTGAGGTCTGCATTGCACCGGAGGATATTGGCGATGAAGACTCTGTGCAGAGTAGAACGCTAAGCTTAACTTATAAGGACTTGCTCAACAACACTTACGAGCAAGAAGTAGAGTTATCTTTTTACGTTTATGGTGAAAAAACTTATAGCGAGGGAAATGCCCTACGCATTGCAAAATGCGTAACATATCCCGCTGAATTAAAGACTAATATCAAGGAGACCATCAATGTCTGACCAATCTTCCTCCATCATCTCCAAGGTTTGGGGTATGTGCGGCCCGTTGCGGGACGACGGCGTGTCCTACGGCGACTATTTGGAGCAGCTTACTTACCTGATCTTCCTCAAAATGTCCGACGAGTACGCCAAGCCGCCTTACAAGCGCGAAACCGGCATCCCTGCCGGTTACACATGGTCGGATATGAACACGCTGACCGGCGCGGAGCTGGAAACAAAATACAAGGCGATCCTCGAAAAACTCGGCGAGCAGGGCGGCATCCTCGGGCAGATTTTCCAGGGCGCAATCAACAAGGTCAGCAACGCCGCGATCCTTTACCGCATCGTGCAGATGATCGACAAGGAAAAATGGGTATCCATGTCCTCCGACGTCAAGGGCGAGATCTACGAGGGCCTGCTGCAAAAGAACGCGGAGGACGTCAAAAGCGGCGCGGGACAGTATTTCACGCCGCGCCCGCTGATCCGCGCGATGGTCAAGTGTCTGCGCCCTGAGCCGATGAAGACCATCGCCGATCCCTGCTGCGGCAGCGGCGGCTTTTTCCTCGCGGCGCAGGAGTTCCTTGCCGATCCCGCGAACTATACGCTCGATCGTGAGAAGAAGGAGTTCCTCAAAAACGAGACCTTCTACGGAAACGAGCTGGTGTCGACCACATTCAAGCTGGCGCTGATGAACCTATACCTGCATAACATCGGCGACATCTACGGCAACGTGCCGATCAAGCGCGGCGACTCGCTGCTGACCGATCCGGGCTGGCGCGCCGATTATGTGATGACCAATCCACCGTTCGGCAAGAAGTCCTCTCTGACCTTCACCAACGAGGAGGGCGAGCAGGAGGAAGAGAATTTGGTCTACAACCGGCAGGATTTCTGGACGACCAGC
>JAFZQQ010000105.1 GCA_017620315.1 Oscillospiraceae bacterium
GATGATATGCCCGTTCAGGTCGAGCGTGACGGTCTTGTCCGCGGGAACGGTGAGCTCATCGTCGCCCTCGCCGTATTTCACGTCCTTGTCCAGCCGGACAGACCCGCCCGCTTGCAGCGCGGCGCAAAGCTCGTTCCATGTCGTGACGCCCTTCGCGGCGCGCGCTTGGCGCGGCAGTCGGCGCGAGCGCGAGGAGCATCGCGAGGGTCAGCAGGATGGACAGAGGTTTTTTTCCGTGTATCATGGCGGCAGTCTCCTTATGAAAAAAATAACTTCATATGCATTATACGACAAGTCTCCCGGTATGGCAATGCTTTTCCGCACAAGCTCCGTGCCGAAGCCGGAAACCTGCGGCGCTTGCGGCAGCAGGGCAGCCGTTCTTTTTGGATTGACATTTTTCTTTGGGAAAGGTAGAATACATCTATTATAATTTTCACCTTGGGAGGTTCGTTATGGAAAAGCTGAAACCGCGCACGCTGTCCGGGTTTATGGAGCTTTTGCCGGGCCCGCAGCTCCAGATGGAGCGGATCATGGAGATCATCCGCGAGTCCTATGCGCTCTACGGCTTCACCCCGCTCGACACCCCGCTCATCGAGGCAAGCGAGGTGCTGCTTGCCAAGGGCGGCGGCGAGACCGAGAAACAGATATACCGCTTCACGAAGGGCGACACCGATCTGAGCCTGCGCTTTGACCTGACGGTGCCGCTGGCAAAGTATGTCGCGCTGCACTACGCGGAGCTCGCCTTCCCCTTCCGCCGCTATCAGATCGGCAAGGTCTACCGCGGCGAGCGCGCCCAGAGGGGGCGCTTCCGCGAGTTCTATCAGGCGGACATCGACGTCATCGGCGACGGGCAGCTCGACGTCACGAACGACGCCGAGATACCCGCGATCATCTACACGGTGTTCTCGCGGCTGGGGCTCACGCACTTCCAGATCCGCATCAACAACCGCAAGATACTCAACGGCTTTTACGCCATGATCGGGCTTACGGAGAAGTCCGGTGACATCATGCGCGCAGTGGACAAGCTCGAAAAGATCGGTGCCGACGGCGTTCGCGCCATCCTCACGGACGATCTGGGGCTCACGGACGCGCAGGCGGGCGAGATACTCGACTTCACCGCCATCAGTGGAACGAACAACGAGGTGCTTGCCGCGCTGGAGGGCTATTGCGGCAGGAACGAGCTGTTTGACGAAGGCCTCGGCGAGCTTAAAACGGTGACGAAGCACCTCGGCGGCTTCGGCGTCCCGCAGGAGAATTTCGCGGTCGACCTGACCATCGCGCGCGGGCTGGACTACTACACCGGCACGGTGTACGAGACCGCGCTGCTCGATCACCCCGAGATCGGCTCGGTCTGCTCCGGCGGACGCTATGACAACCTCGCGGAATACTACACCGACCGAAAGCTCCCCGGCGTGGGTATTTCCATCGGACTCACAAGGCTTTTCTATGTGCTCGGCGAGCAGGGCATGCTCAACAGCGAGGCCCCCACCGCGCCCGCCGACGCGCTGATCCTGCCCATGACCGGCGACCTCGGCGCCGCAGTCGCCCTCGCGACCGCGCTGCGCGCCAGAGGGCTGCGCACGCAGCTTTACACCGAGGACAAGAAATTCAAGGCGAAGATGAGCTATGCCGACAAGCTCGGCGTGCCCTTCGTTCTGTTCCTCGGCGAGGACGAGATCAACGCGGGCGTCGTGTCCTGCAAGAACATGCGCACCGGCGAGCAGGAAAAGCTCTCGCCCGACGACGCCGCCGAGCGGATCGCCGCCTTCGTCGCCGAGCAGCGCAAAGCCCCTCCGATAATCGAATAAAACAGCAGGGGCGTCCGCCTTCCGGCGGACGCCCTTTTTTCGGTCTCTTATTCTTTTTTCCTCGTCCGTTCAAGAACGGTTTGATACCCGCCCGAGCCGTAGTTCAGGCAGCGGTTCACGCGTGTTATGGTCGTCGACGAAACACCGAGCTCTTCCGAAATCTGTGAAAACGTCCTGCCCTCATGCAGCTCCTCGGCGACCTGATAACGCTGGGTCATAGCAAGTATCTCGCTGTAGGTACAGAGATCGTCAAAGAAGCGGTAACACTCTTCGAGCGTTTCAAGCGAAAGGACAGACTTGAACAGATGGTCTGTCGCCTCGGACTTCATCTTGCTTTCGTACATGACATCTTTCCGCCTTTCAATCACTGATTTCATACCCTATATTATATAGTTGTACCGCTTGAATGTCAAATGCTTTGAAATAAAATTTTGCCCTTTACTATATCGATTTGTTGCGTTATAATCTCCGAGGATTCTTTCCCATATATACAATACTTTGGAGGTTTTTGCCATGGCAAAGCTTGTTGAATGTATTCCCAATTTCAGCTGCAGCAAGGAGAAAGACGAGGCGACCTTCAACGCCCTTGTCGAGGCCGCGAACAGCGTCCCCGGCTGCACGCTTTTCGACGCGCAGACCGACGGCAACCACAACCGCTGCGTCTTCACCCTGGTCGGTTCTCCCGAGGCCATCGAAGAGGTCATGCTCCGTCTTGCGAAGGTCGCCACCGAGCGCATCGACATGCGCAAGCACAAGGGCGAGCACAAGCGCATGGGCGCGACCGACGTCGTCCCCTTCGTGCCGCAGATGGACATGAGCGTTGAGGAATGCGTCGAGCTTTCAAAGCGCGTCGCCCAGCGCATGTGGGACGAGTTGAAGGTTCCCTCCTTCCTCTATGAGGACAGCGCGACACGTCCCGAGCGCCGCAATCTCGCCACCTGCCGCAAGGGTGAATTCGAGGGCATGCCCGAAAAGCTGCTCGAGCCGGACTGGGCGCCGGATTACGGCGAGCGGAAGATACACCCCACCGCCGGCATCACCGCCGTCGGCGCGCGCATGCCTCTCATAGCCTTCAACTGCAACCTCGCCACCTCCGATGTGGAGATCGCCAAGAAGATCGCCAAGGCCATCCGCGGCTCCTCCGGCGGCTTCCGCAGCTGCAAGGCGATGGGCTTTATGCTTGAGGATCGCGGCATCGCGCAGGTCTCGATGAACATGGTCAACTTCGAGGATACGCCGCTCTACGTCGTCTATGAAATGATCAAATCCCTCGCCGAGCGCTACGGCACCACGGTCATTGAAAGCGAGATTGTCGGACTCACGCCCGCCAAGGCGATGATCGACTGCGCTGAGTTCTACCTCAAGGCAAAGGACTTCGACTGCAAGAATCAGGTCATGGAGTATCACCTGATCGACATGAACAACTGATCCGCTTTACTGTCGTAATCTCTATTTGTTATATTTGCCACTAATTATACAAGGAGTTTTTGATATGAAGCTTGCAGATATGACTGTCACCGAATTCGTGGACACTGTCGCGTCTGACGCGCCGGCGCCCGGCGGAGGCTCCGTTGCGGCGCTCGAGGGCTCTCTTGGGGCTGCGCTGACCGCGATGGTCTGCTGCCTCACCCAGGGCCGCAACAAGTATGCCGAATTTGCCGAGTATGCCGCCGAGGTCGAAAAAAAGGCGCTTGCTCTCAAGGTCTCCCTGCTTGACGTTATGGATCGCGACACAGACGCCTTCAACGTTGTGAGCAACGCC
>JAFZQQ010000106.1 GCA_017620315.1 Oscillospiraceae bacterium
GGGAGCGGGAGCTGCGGCGGGAGCCGGATGATACGCGGGCGCGGGGGAATAGCCGCCGCGGCCGCCGCCGGCGGACTCCACGGTGACGTCGTAGCTGACGCCGTTTACGGTGACTCTGTACTGCTTAACCATTGTGATCTTCTCCTTACATTATATAGATTTTTTGATGCTCGTGATGTTCCAGCCGCGGGAGGAAATGCCCGGGTCTTCCGAAAGCGCTGCCATGATCGCAACGATCACGTCGTTCGGGATGCCGGATGCGGTCTGCTGCGGGTGCTCCACGGCAACCTTTTTCACCTCGGCGATCGTATCGTTTTTCGGCGCGGGCGGCGGTGTGAGCTTGCTCATGATCTTTCCCATGATCACCGTGAGCACGATAATGCAGATCAGGCCGAAGAACACGGTGCCGATACCCATGAGGACGACGAATCCCATACCGGGGGCTTCCGCTGCGGCTGTTGCCGCTGCTGCAATAGGCATATGACGTCTCCTTTCTTTGTTGATCTACGCTCGAAAACAGGGGCTTTATTGCATGGCAAGCACGTCCACGAATGCCTGAATGGCGGTGGACGCCTGCCCGAAGTCACGCATCTGCTGGTCTACGCCGAGCTTGATAAAGGGGATCTTGTGCTTGTCGAGCGCCTTCTTGAGGTAGGGATACTCCATCTCCTCAGGGTCGCAGAACTGCTGCATGAACAGCACCAGACCCTGAGCGCCGGAGTCCTTGACGAGCTTCGCCACAAACTCGCCGCGGCGATTCTGCGAGCTCTCCTCGTCATAGAGCAGTACGTCGTAGTCCTGCTCGGCAAACTGCTTGCACAGCGCAGCCATCGGGTCGCCGGTCTCGTCGGCGTCCACGCGGATGCCGCGGGACTCGTGAGCAACGTCGTCCGCCGCGATGGCGACCTTGTTGTCCTTGAGGACCTTCAAAAGCGCCGGGGAATCGACCACAATGCCGCTGGTGACGATCTTTACGCCGGTCCACTTCGCGGCGGGCAGAGCCTTGAGCTCGGCGTTGAGCGCCTCAAGCTTTTCGGTGTGCTCCTCCTTGCGCATGAAGAACGCGCTTTTGAGTACGGCGGAGCGCATGAGCGGGTCGATAACGTCGCAGTGCTCGCTCGCGAGCTTCACGAACGCGCGGCGCGCGGCGCGGGAGCGGTTGTAGACCTTGATGGACTCGCGCAGCTCGTCGTCGGTGATCGCGCTGCCGCGGATCTTTTCAAGCTCGGTCTTGACGTGGGTGTACTGCGCGCGGCAGAACTCCAGGCCGAACTCGGGGCGGCGGTACTGCGGGTGGGCGAGGAAGATGGTGGGCAGCTTGCCCTCCATCGCGACGCGGATGTTCTGCGTCATCGGACGCAGCGTGTCGCAGATCGCCGGGGTGATCACGCCGTCAAGCAGGTCGCAGGTGCCGTCGAGCAGCATTTCAAGGTCGAGCTGGGCGATGGTGCAGTAGAAGGTCGCGCAGTATTCCTTCGCCTTGGAGATGGTCTTCTTGTTGCTGCCCCACATGCCCAGCGGAACCATGCCCGCGGCATGTACAAGCTCTTCGGGCGCATAGTACGGCAGCACGCCGATGCACTTATAGCCCGCTTCCTTGTACTTTTTGAGCTGGCCCTTGGGATCGGCGGCGACGGCTGCGAATTCCCTGACCATGGTTTCGATACTCATTTCTTCCGCCCTCCCTTACTTCTTATTCGCCTGCATGGCCTCGACAAGACCCTGCACGCGCGTCTCATACTGCGCCTCGTTGAAGTTGCGCGGATCGGCCTGGTCGCCGTCAAAGCCGGCGCATGGGATACCGAGGTCGCGCGTGAAGCGGCGCTGCATTTCGGCCATATAGCCGGACCAGGGCTTGCACGAGCGGTTGTAGTGGACAAGCACGCCGTCGACCTTGTTGTCGCGGCAGATGCCCTCGCGCCAGTCGACGCCCTGCTCGATGCACACGCTGTTCGGCGCCTTGCAGTATGCCTTGACCATCTCGTCATAGTTGTTGTAGACGAAGCCGAAGGCGGGGGCGTAGACGACGGCGGTGACGTTCACGCCGTTCGCCTTGAGGGGTTTAAAGAGGTTGGGAAGCTTGGGCCAGCAGGGGATGCCCTCGAACATAACGCGGTACTGCTCGGGGAAGGGCAGCGTGGAGGTGCCCTCCTTGATATTCTGCTCGAGATCCTTTTCCAGCATCTCAAAAGCGTCCGCCGCCGCGCTCTTGCCGCGGGCGGTCACGACGTCCGCCATGTGGTTGAACAGGTCGAAGCCGCTCATGGGCGCGGGTTTATACTGGAGATAGTCGCAGACCTTCAGCCAGTTCTGAGCGGTGCGGTTGGCGTGCTTGCACGCCTCCTCGAACTTCTTCTCGTCGAACTTTTTCCCGGTGAGCTTTTCAAGCTGCACGATGGCGTTGTCAAACTGGGAGCGGATGTACGCGACATAGTCGTCGTTGACCTCGACGGTGTTGTTGTAGGGCACGTCGATCATGATCAGCGGTATGTTGCACATACGCGCGATGTTCTCGTACCACTTGGTCATACAGTTGCAGATGTTGTTGCAGCACAGCACGAAATCCGGCTGCGGAATGCGCATCTGCTTGTAGGGCTGGATCGCGTTGAGACGAAGCTCCTTTTCCCTTCCGTCGGGGAGCGCCTCGATCTCGTGGATGTCGTCGAGGACGATGAAGGGCTTCATGGTCTTGGGATCCTTCTTGGGCTTGCCGGTCGCCTCGTCGATGACGACGTTGCCGTTCTCGTCCTTGAGCGGCTTGCCGCTCGCAGGGTCGATGACGAATTCTCCGGTCTCGAGGTCGACCTTGCGGCTGGCACGCTTGCCCGCCGCATAGGCGAGACTGATGCGGGCGTAACCGCAGATGTCGTTGTCGAAGCCCAGATCCTCCGCGGCCTGGCACATGATCTCGCCGTCGCGCTGAGCGGCGATGCCGGCCGCCAGATTCTCGGGGTACATGACGTTCAGATCGACCGCCTCCGCCAGTTCGCATGGGAATTTGGAGCTGGACCAGCCGACGAGCCTGCCCTGCGCCTTGGCCTCGCGCGCGTCGGCATAGACGTCGTCCACGACCTTGCGCAGCGCGAGTACGCCGGGGCTTACTTCCTTGGCCATAAGTATCAGATCCTTTCTTTCGATTTCAAAACTGTTGATATCACGATGCTGCCGTCACAGGCGGCGAGCGAAACGGAAATTATGCCTTGTTCGCTTTCTGGAAAGCGAACAGGGCGGCTCCGAGCGCGCCGTTGTACTGAGTGAGCGGGCTTGTGTGTATGTCGTGCTGGAGCTGATCCTGAAGCGCGCGCACGATGCCGTGGTTCTGCGCGACGCCGCCGGTCATCACAACCTGATCGCGCACGCCGACGCGGTGGCACAGCCCCACGACGCGCGCCGCGACAGAGCGGTGGATGCCCGCGATGATATCGCATTTGTCGGTGCCCATCGCGAGCTGGGAAATGACTTCGCTCTCGGCAAAGACGGTGCAGGTCGAGCTGATGCCGACCTCGCGGGTCGAGCGGTCTCCGAGGTCGCCGAGGTCATGCGTGTTGACCTCAAGCACGCGCGCCATCACGTCGAGAAAGCGTCCCGTTCCGGCGGCGCACTTGTCGTTCATGACGAAGTTCTTCATCATTCCGTTTTCGATCTCGATGACCTTGACGTCCTGACCGCCGATGTCGATCACCGTGCGAACGGCGGGGAAGAGGAAGGTCGCGCCGCGGGCATGGCAGCTCAGCTCGGACATCTGCATATCGGCGAGCCCTTCGAGCGAGTTGCGGCCGTAGCCTGTGGCAAGCACGAAATCCATGTCCTCGCGCGCCATGTTTGCGTCCGCCAGCACGCCCTCAATGGCGCGCTGCGGGCCGGAGGTGCCGGTGCCGACAGCGACGAGCGACTTGCCGACGATCTCCTCGCCGTCACGCATGATCACACATTTCGACGCGGTCGAACCGACGTCGATGCCCATTGTGTAGACGCTCATATCACTTTCCGGCGTAGAGGTTGTCGAAATCGCGGATGATGCGCGGGAGCAGCATCTGATGGAACGGGCAGATGCTCTCGGGATTCTGGTAGCA
>JAFZQQ010000107.1 GCA_017620315.1 Oscillospiraceae bacterium
AGCTGGGCGGCGATGCTGCAGTTATAGATGATGATATCTGCGTTTTTGGCCGTGTAGTAAAATTCCTCCATGTTCATGTTCACGGTGCTCAGCTTGCTCTCGTCTCCCGTGCCGAGATCTGAGAATATGTATTCTCCGCCGGCGATCCGTATCATGGCGGGCACGTACCCGTCGGTCTTGTAGGTCACCACGTTGCCGTTTGTGCTCACGTGGAAGAACGCCACGGTCTTTCCCGTGCTCTCCAGAGACTCAAGAGCCGTTATCTTGCCGACTTCCTCATCAAAATACGCAGCGGCCCTGTCCTCAAGGCCGAGCAGCGCGCCGTAAAGCTTTATCCACTCCGTGCGGCCGAGAGGGTGGTTCTCGTAGCTCGAGCGCTCCACGATCGTCTTTATTCCGAGCTCCAGCATCTTCTCCTTGACCTCGGGGTTATGGAGTATCATGGTGGATTCGATCGCGAGCTGGCATCCCTGATGTATCAGCATCTCGTAATCGGGTGTGTTGTATTTGCCGGCGTAGATGAATCTGCCGTCCTTCATGGCCTGCTCCGCGTTCTCAATGTACCAGCGCTGCGTACCGACGAACGAGATGCTGTCAAAGGCGTCGAGCGCGTCAAAGAGCGCCATGCAGGAGGTGGAGACGAGATAAATATCGCTCAGCGGCTGCTGCACCACCACGATATCTGAGTCAAGGTTTTCCGGTACCGGCTTTCCCTCCGGAACGACGAGGACGCGATCGCTGTCCACCATGTCGATGAACGAGTAGCCGCCCTCATATTTGTAGATCGCGAACTGATTTGCGTATTCCAGCGGGACCGTGCTCTCGTATTTGAGGTCGCCCACCTTTGGCGCGCTGCCGTCGGACGCGTCTTTTCCGGCGCAGCCGACCGTCGGCAGCAGAAGACACAGGACGAGGAGCAGCAGTATACATTTTTTCAGCTTCATTACAGGACCTCTCACAGCTTATTTCTTTTTCTTCAGTAGCAGCGCGACCGCGGCGATAACGACCACGGCAGCACAGACTATGCCGATTATCGCGCCGGTGCCGAGACCGGATGCGCTCTCCTCCTCTGCGGCGGCGGGAACGGCATTCGCCGTGTCGGCGCCGGTCGTCGCGGCGGCCTCGGGCTTGCTGCCCGTCTGAGGCGCGGTGTCGGATGACTTTTCTCCCTGTTCCTCCTCCGCGGACTTGTCGTCGCCGCTTTGTTCCGCGGGCGTTACGTCTTCGGGCGTCGGTTCCGCAGTCGGCTCGGAGTCTTCATTCTCGGCGGGCGCGGGATCCTTCGCCGGAGCGGGGTCATCCGCCGGCTCCGGATCATCATTTTCTGTGGGTGCGGGATCCTCCGTCGGCTCCGGATCGTCGGTCGGCTCCGGGTCGTCCGCCGGCACGGCAGGCTCGTCCGCCTTAAGCGGCACGGCGTCGGGACTGATATATACCGCGTAATCCACGCTGTACGGCATGGACATAGCCTCGGTCACCGCGGAAAACGGGATCTCGCCGAGCGAGCTCACCTGCACGTGATAAAAGCCGCAGGTGTAATTCGACTCGTTTTTGACGGGATCGTAGTACGTGCCGTACGCAGTGGTGAGCGAAGTGTATGCCGGCGCGTGCAGCGGAGTCGAGGTGCGCAGGAAAACTATATCTACATAGATATTGCCGTTTTCGATATATACGGTCGTCGGAGAGACGATCGTGTTGTGCCAGCCCTCTCCCACCGGGCTGATGCTTACGGAGAATACGCCGTCTTCATACCCCTCGGCAGACGCAGAGGGAAGTAAGAACGAGAAGCCAGCGCACAGGATGAGCGCCGACAGAATGACACACAGAATGCTCTTTTTCAGTTTCATTTTGCATTTCTCCTTCTTGCTGCTGCATAACGCGCATGATAATAAAAAAAGCCCGCCTCCCCTCGGAAGCAGGCAAAACACATAGACCTTACGCCGTTAAATGCGTAGGGCCCTAAACCGGTCGTGCCTTCTTCGGAGGTGCCAGTTCGGCTTTCAGCAGGTTTCCTGGCTCGCGGATCAACGCGGAAACGGCGCCTTCTCATGCCGCGCGGCACAATGGCATACTGCCGTTTCGCTACCCGCTCACAGTGACCGGATCGCTCGGGACTTTCACCCGATTCCCTCTTCCTGCGAAGCGCGCGGCGAAGATGCGCCGCAGCGCCACGAGGCACTGAAAGCTTGGATATTAATTATATCAGTATAAGCCGTCCTTTACAATAGAAATATACAGAAACGCCAGCCAAAAAGTGAATAACGCCGCCAAAGGCAAAGGGAAAGACCTCGTCCCCCGCTATCAAACCGCGAAGGACGAGGTCCGTATTACCGTTGCCGCAGGCAGAACCTGCAGACGCGTTTATCTGTCGTTCTGCAGCAGTATCCCCGCTGCGGAGGTGTCGTGCACATACATGCCCTTGATCTTGCCGACATACTTCGCCTTGTTGTATCCGAGTCTGACGACCTCGAAGAACTTGTCGATGTTCTCCAGCGGCGTCATCGCGGGGATATCGCAGCCGGAGGAGATCATGAAGTTCTCGAAAACCATGCACTTGCGCAGGAGGGCCTGGGTATCCTTGGCCATCTTGTCGGTGCTGTCGCACATGAAGACCGAGGAC
>JAFZQQ010000108.1 GCA_017620315.1 Oscillospiraceae bacterium
GCAGCACACGGTCGAAACGCTCATAGGACGCAGGATCATCGCCGATCAGGTCGAGCCCGGCAGCACGCTGACGGTGGACGTGAAAAACGGCGCTCTGACAGTGGAATAAGGCTCATAAAAAGCGGCGATTTTGCCGCTTTTTATGTTATAACTTTATAGGAAGTGTATTTGACATCACGCCCCGACTTTGCGATTATAGAATATGTAAAAATATATCTTTTTTCAGGGGGGGTGAGCCAATGAGCGGGACTGTTGTGCCGGACGAAATCAAAAAAAGCGCGTCCATGGAGCTTGTGAAGCTCATGCTCGAGCCCTATGACGAGCTTGTCGAGGTCGACACCTTCCACGGCCGCATGCGCGCGCTGCACCATACGGAAGGCAAATATTTCGTGCCCATCATCGACTCGTCGGTGCGCGACCTGGCAAAATACTCCGTTGAGTACATGATCCACCCCGAGGATCGGGATGCGTACATCGCGGCTACCGACATGGAGACGCTGCCAAAGCGTCTCGCCGAGTCGGAGACCCCGGGCGTTATCCGGGCAAGGTTCCGCTACAGGCTGCTCTCGGGCGGCTGGCGTCTTGTTGAGCAGGTGACTGTGGGCGGAGCGAACCAGGGCCTGCCCGACGGGCTGTACTACACCTTCATATTCGACCTTGAGGATACCCCCGCGCGGGAAGGCCCGGAAGCGCCCCCGGAGCTTCGCAGCGAGCTCACCGGACTGATGTGGGAGGAATCCTTCTTTGCGCACGCGCGCGAGCTGATCCGCAAGCATCCCGAGGGCTGGTGCATGATCGCGATAGATCTTGAGCATTTCAAGCTGTTCAACGAATGGTACGGGCGCAAGCAGGGCGACCTTCTGCTCGCGGAGATAGGCGGCCGCCTGGGCAAGGCGGCGGAGGAGACGGGCGGGCTTGCCTGTTATTACGGGCAGGATGATTTTGTGCTGCTTGTCCCGGAAAACGCCGAATGGATAAGCGGTCTCTACGACGAGCTTCACAGGCTTGTCACCGAGCATGGCGCTTCCGTTGGCTTCATGCCGGCGTTCGGCATCACGCCGATGTCCGCCGTCGACCAGGTAGAGGATGTTTACGACCGCGCCGCGCTTGCCTCACACAGGGCGAAGGAGAGCTATCACGACCGTATCTGCACCTACGACCCCGCCCTTTTCAAGCAGACGGAGCGGGAATATCAGATCCTTTCGGACTTCCAGCAGGCGCTGGAGGAGCACGAGCTCTTCATCGTGCTGCAGCCGCAGTGCGTCATCTCCACCGGGCGGGTCGTCGGCGCCGAGTCGCTGGTCCGCTGGCGCCGTGAGGACGGCGAGATGATCTCTCCCGGCATTTTTGTGCCGGTGCTGGAGGAATACGGCTTCGTTACCGAGCTCGACAAATACGTCTGGGAAGAGGTTTGCGCGTGGCAGAAACGCTGGATAGACGGCGGACACACGCCGCTGCCCGTCTCGGTCAACGTCTCGCAGATCGACATCTTCACCATCGACGTGCCGGATTATCTTGAACAGCTTCTCAAAAAATACTCCCTGTCGCCGGAGGTCGTGAAGGTCGAGATAACCGAGTCTGCCTATGTAGACAACGACTCGGTCGTTGACGCCGTGCAGCGGCTGCGGGACAAGGGCTTCCTTGTGCTGATGGACGATTTCGGCAGCGGCTATTCCTCGCTCAATATGCTGCGAAGCCTGAATGTGGACGTGATCAAGCTGGACGCACAGTTCCTCAGAATGAACAAGGGCGACCGCAAAGGCATACAGATCATCGAATCCATCGTCGACATGGCAAAAACGATGGGCATGCCCATCATCGTCGAGGGCGTGGAAACGCAGGAGGAGATAGAATTCCTTTCCAGCCTCGGATGCAGCTATGTGCAGGGCTACTATTTCTATCGTCCCATGCCCGCAAGAGACTTTGAAAAGCTCATCTCCGCTCCGGAAAAGATAGACACCGCCGGCTTCCGGTTTAAGGCGAAGAATCAGTTCCACGCGCGCGAGTTCCTCGACCAGAACCTTTTCAGCGACGCGATGCTCAACAATATCCTCGGCCCTGTCGCCTTTGTTTCGAGAAGCGGAGATTCGGTTGACATAACTCGGTGCAACCGACAGTTTTTCGACGCGATGGACACCCGCGGCTTTACGGGCATCACCAAGAACGTCGAGAAATATGTCCCGGAGGAGGAGCGAGCGAGGATATTCGAGCTGCTCGATACGGCCGAGAGGGAGCCGCTTACCGGCGCGGTGGGCGTGCTGCCGTTTATCCGCTCGACAGGAGAGCTGCAGCGTTTTGAGATACGCATTTATTTCATGGAAGAGGACGAGAGCGGCAAGAAGTTCTATGTTTCGGTGCGCAATCTGGGCGGCATGGTGTCGCTGAGCGACAGGATGCGCCTGCTCTCGGAGTCCGCGGCGGACAGCGTGGCGTTTATGACACGCGGAGCCGACGGATGGATCTACCGCCTGGTGCTCCATGGGTTGGAGCACGATTTGGGTCTCAGCCGTGAGGCGATGGAGGAGGAGCTCCGCGACGGAAGCTTTCTGAAGCACACCCCGCCCGGAACCGCGGAGGCGTTCCGCGCTCTTGCGGACGAGACCGGCACGAGCGGCATCCGCAGAGAGGACGAGCCGCCCATGGAGTTTCGCTTTACCACGGACGACGGCAGGGTGCTCACGCTGCTGCTGTGGTGCTATCACGTCCGCGACCGCGCGGGCGGAGTTGAATACGCCCTGCTGCTTCGCAAGAAAGACGATTGATACGAGGGGGCTGCGGCTAAAAAAACGCAGCCCCGAAAACTGTGAAAAAAAAAGCGGCGCAAAAGCCGCGGGGAGGCTCGATATGGCAAATAAAAGCGATCTTGACCGCGACAGATGGATGCTCAAGGGAGCGCTTGCAAAAAAAGGGTATGACTGGTGGTGGCACTCCTTCACCGCCGAGAACGCGGAAACGGGAGAGAAAAAGCCTTTCTATGTGGAATTCTTTACCTGCAACCCGGCGCTTGCGGAGGATTCGCCGCGCATCGTCTGGCATCTGTCCGAGCAGGAGCGCGGGAAAATGCGCCCGTCCTATCTGATGGTCAACGCGGGCTTCTGGGGCGAGGAGAAGGGCCAGCTCCACCGCTTTTTCGCCTGGAAGGACGTGCGCGTGCGAGAGGGCGCGCCATACGAGATCGACGCCGCGGACTGCTTTTGCAGCGAAACGCACACCCGCGGCAGCATAGACGTCACGCCCGAGCAGGCCGCGGCGCATCCCGAGTGGATGAGCGACGCGGGAAGCATTTCGTGGGAGCTTGAGATAGACAAGCGCGTCTCCTTCCATGTGGGCTACGGCGCGGGAAGGTTTTTCCGCGACCTGAACGCCTTTGAGATGTTCTGGCACGCAGAGGGCATGAAGACGCTCTACCGCGGCGAGATCGTTTTAAACGGCGTAAGGTATCTGGTTCGGCCCGAGACCTGCTTCGGCTATGCCGACAAGAACTGGGGCGGTGATTTCACCAGCCCCTGGGTGTGGCTCTCGTCGAACAACCTTGTCAGCAAAAAGACGGGAAAGCGGCTCGAAAACAGCGTTTTTGAGATTGGCGGAGGCCGGCCGAAGGTGTTCGGCGCTGCGCTTGAGAGAAAGCTGCTCGGCGCGTTCTGGTATGAGGGGAAAAACTATGAATTCAACTTCTCAAAGTTCTGGACGCTCTCCGGCACGGAGTTCGACTGCCGCGAGACCGAGGACGAGATCCTCTGGCACGTTGTCCAGACCACGGCGACGGCGAAGCTGGACACGCAGATACGCTGCGCGAAAAAGGATATGCTGAACATCCGCTACGAGGCGCCGACCGGGCTGAAGCGGCACAACCGCCTGTGGAACGGCGGCAACGGCACCGGCACGCTCAGGCTCTACCGCCGGAGCTTCGGGAAAGAAACGCTCATCGACGAAATCACCGCGGAAAACGTGGGCTGCGAATACGGCGAATATGACAAGTAACGGAGGTGGGAAGATGAAAGAGACGAACAAGCTCCACGAGGTAAAAAACATGTGCATCGTGCTCACCGGGGCAAGCTCGGGCATCGGGCTTGAGGTGCTGCGCCAGCTTGCGTGGGGCAAGGGCAACCGCATACTCGCGGTAGCGCGGCATGTGGACAATCTTTCGGACTTTGCGGGCAACGTGACGCCGTTTGCCTGCGACATCAGCACCCGCGAGGGCGTCGACCGCGTCTTCGACAAGGCAGAGGAGCTTTTCGGAAAAATCGACCTGTTTTACGCCAACGCGGGCTTCCCATACTACGAGGAATTCAATTATACCGACTGGGACCGCGTGGACGCGATGTTCCGCACCAATACCATCTCGCCCATCTACACCTACGCAAGATATCTGCGGCATCTGGACGGGCGCCCCGGCATCCTTGCCTATACCATCAGCGCCATCGGCGAGATGGCTATGCCGGGCTACGCGATCTACTCCTCGTCCAAGTTCGCGCTCAACGGCTTCCAGCAGGCGATCCGTCTGGAAAAGCCGGACAATCTGCAGATCACCTGCCTCTATCCCGTGGCTACGGACACGAATTTCTTCAAGGTGGCCAA
The DNA here is from genome assembly GCA_017620315.1 of Oscillospiraceae bacterium. Taxonomy (GTDB): domain Bacteria; phylum Bacillota; class Clostridia; order Oscillospirales; family Oscillospiraceae; genus Hominicoprocola. The sequence continues at coordinate 4,579 of JAFZQQ010000108.1, forward strand.
CCCGGTGGAGTTTGAAAAGCCCTTCCCCGTCCAGAAGCCCGAGCATGTGGCAAAGAAGATGATCGAGGGCATCGAGAGCGGCAAGGCGCGTGTGTCCCCGAGCGGACTGTTTGGCTTCGCCAAGGTGCTCATGGGCGTCGCGCCGCCGGTACGCACGGTGTACTGGAAGCTTGAGACCGCTAAACTTGAGCGCTTCAAGGAGCGTCTCGCGCAGTATCACGAGCGTCTGCAGGAGAACGTCAAGACCGCCGTTGAAAAGGGCCGCGAGGTCAGCGAGACCCTGCGCGAAAAGGAGCAGGACGTCCGCCGTGATCTGGAGGAGAAGGCGGCGAAGGTTCGCGACGAGCTGAAGGACAGATATCATGGACTATAAGCTGCTGCTCAGCCCGATGAACATCGGGACGATGACCGTTAAGAACCGCGTGGTGATGACCGCGGCGGAAATGAGTCTCGGTCAGGTGGACGGATGCCCCACCGAACGCATGACCGCCTACTTTGAGGAACGCGCGAAGGGCGGCGTGGGGCTGATCATCACCGGCATCTGCCGTGTGAACGACATGGGCGCGGCATCGACGTTCACGCAGCTGTCCATGAGCCGCGACGCCAACATCGGGCCTATGCGCGCCTTTGCGGAGCGCATGCACGCCCACGGCGCGAAGCTCTGCGTGCAGCTGCATCATCCGGGACGGCAGGGTTATGCCAGCTCCATCAACACTCTGCCCGTGGTCATCCCCGTGGTGAAGCGCTTTCCCGCAGTGCTCGACGGGCTGTTCCGCTGTACGCCGACGCTGCTGGGACTGGAGGAAAAGGGCGTGTGCATGTCGGTGCAGAGTCCCTCGAACTGCGAGCTGAGCGCGCACGGGGCAACGCGCATCCACGCCATGAGCCGCCGTGAGATACAACGATTGGTGAACGACTTTGCCGCGGCGGCGGAGCGCTGCAAAAAGGCGGGTGTGGACGCGGTGGAGCTGCACGGCGGGCACGGTTACCTGATCCAGCAGTTCCTTTCGCCCAACACGAACCTGCGCACGGACGAGTACGGCGGCAGCTTTGAAAACCGCCTGCGCTTCCTGCGCGAGATCATCGAGGGCATCCGCGCGCGCTGCGGACGGGACTATCCGCTGATCGTCCGCCTGACCGTGGACGAGATGTACGACCGGATCGGCCACCCCTGCAAGGGCTACGGTCTGGAGGAGGGCAAGCGCATCGCAAAGCGGCTGGAGGAGCTGGGCGTGGATGCCATCAACGTGACCTCTGCCTGCTACGACGCGTACAACTACTGGCTGGAGCCGGCCTCTTTCGAACCCGGCTGGCGGGCCTATCTGGCGAAGGAGATCAAGGGCGTGGGGTCCATCCCCGTGATCGCCGCCAACTTCATGCGTTCCCCCGAGCAGGGGGAGCGCCAGCTGGAGGAGGGGTATCAGGACTTCATCGGCTCCGCCCGCTCTTTCATCTGCGAGCCCCACTGGGTGCGGAAGCTCCAGGAGGGGCGTCGGCCGGAGATCAGGCGCTGCATCGGCTGCCTGCACTGTATCAGCTCCTTCATGACCAC
>JAFZQQ010000109.1 GCA_017620315.1 Oscillospiraceae bacterium
CAGGGAAAAGGTCGCCGATGAGGACGCCGCTTATCTCGGCGTCGACGGCGAGGAGATCACCTCCTCCATGTCCTCCGCGTACGGCATCCCGCAGGGCATCTACATCACCTCGCTTGACAGCGAAAGCCCCCTCAGGGAGCTCGGCGTAACGGTCAAGTGCGTCATAACCCACTTTGACGGGATCCGCGTCACGAGCGTTTCCAACCTCGAGAACCGCCTCAAATACTACGCGGCGGGCGAGACCGTAGAGATAACCGTTCAGGTGATCGAAAATAATGCCTACGTCGAAAGGACGTATGAGGTCACACTGGGCGCCGCCTCCGAACACATCACGGGAGACTCCGGCTTCGGATACGGTCCGTTTGGGTGGCATTGACAGATCGTAACACAGAAGATACCGCGTCATGAGCGCATGACATAATAATATGATGGGGCTGTTGCACAAGCAAGTAAAATGCATGCAACAGTCTCTTCCTTTTTGCCGTTTTTAGGTTTACCTGCTAAACGTATTTTGCGGTGTGCGGAAATTAGCGGTATTTATTGTGCTGGACCTTTTTTTGGGTACGCTTAAATAAAGGTTTGTGTTTTAAGAGCGGTTTTTAAGCGGCTTTCGGTTCGAAAAGTACTTTGCCGAACCGTCTGTTTGCGATCTTTGAGCACAGCTTTTGTATGTTAAAAGCCATGGCGAGGATGAAAAGCCGCGTTTCGTTGTTCTTTTTCCCTCTGGTCATGAAGCGCCGGAAGCCGTAATCCTGTTTTAGAACGCCGAAAACACCTTCAACCTGTATGGATCTGTTCAAGCGGAGGAGAATACCTCTGTCGGATGAGATGCGCTCTTCGGCTTCTTCTTTTTGGCGGCGCATGGTTTTGGAGAGCTCGATCTTCCTGTTTTCATATTGTCCCTTGGCATTGGCTTCTATCTTCGTTCCGTCGACGAACAAAGCTTCAAAGTCTATCTCGCCCATATCCGCAAGCTTTTCAACGAGCTGATAGAACAGGTCTTCCGCACAGCCCGACATATTGTTTTCAAGAAATCTCGATATGGTCGTGTGATCAGGAGCCTTGTGATACTGCAAAAGCCACATGAAGCGGATATCATTCCTGCAGGCTTCTTCTATTCCTCTGCTTGAATAGATCCCCTGCATATTCGCGAATACGATGACTGAGAACATGATCTCGGGTGATATGCTTCTCCAATGTCTCCTGTACGTTTTCCGAAGCTTCCGATAGTCCAATTCTCCCAGCAATTCGGCCATTTTGATCACTGGATCGTTTTCATCAATAATTTTTGCAACGTTCAGGGGTAAAACTACTTGATTTCCACACGCTTTCATTGTACAATCTACCTGCTTTCTGGATGGTTTTTTTGGTAAATTAATTATACACGAAAGCAGCAAACCGGGCAACCCTTACGGGCTACCCGGTCTTGTTTTTTACTGGGGCTTAATGCAACAGCCCCCGGCCGCGTCGGCGGTCATCAGTCGCCGGCGCGCCGGAAGACCTTGTCTCCGGGCGAATATGTGATGGTATCGTCCTCTTTTGAGTATATAAGAACAACCCGTTCTCCTCCGGAGGTATTGTCGGTGATGAGCCTGTTCCCGTCCTGTTCATATGTAAATGTCCAATTTGCCCATATACGGTCACCGTTTCCGTGATCGATAACCTTCCAGCTCCCGGTGCCGTCTGCATTGATCACGCAGATCTCTTCAATTGCGCCGTCCGAACGCAGCCAGCGCCAGGTTCCGACGAAGCCGCTTTCCTCCCCGCCGATAACGACGGTAGTCTTCGGGAACTCGAGCTTAAAGGAAACGGTCTTTTCCGGCGCGTCCGTGCCTGGCGTTTTGCCGGGGGCGTAGAGCTCGATCCTGTTTGGACTGCCGACGAGCATCCAGCCGATATAGGTCATTGGGACGGACGCACCGCCGTCGCTGCTGAGCTTTCCGCGCCACTGACTGACTATTGCAGCGGAGTTGAGCGGAGCGAAGGCGGCGGTATAGCCCGCGTAGCGCGGCAAACCGCCGTCCGGCACTTCCTCAGCTATATCGACCACGGTACGCCTGTTGAGAATGTCCTTGAGGCTGTCATACATGTTGATCTGCCTCAGCTCAAAATCGAAGTCGATATCCTCCTGCACCTTCATGAGCGCCGAGGTCAGGTAGGAGAGAAGGCTGTGCTTATATTCATTGGTGATGGCGTCCTTTATCGTCTTCTTGGGGTTGTAGTCCGGGCTCAGGCCTACGGCTTCATACGCCTCGCTCTGGACGCCGGTGTGCAGCTTCCAAAACTGGCTGCAGTAACTGTCGATCTCCTCCATCAGTACCTTTTGGGGATTTGAGTTGTTCCTTGAAGCCCTTATTGCCAGCCTGTAAAGAATACTGCGCCACTCGGCAAGCGTGCGCGGCTTGAATTCTTGACCGCCATAGTGGTTCTGCGTATTCATGTAGTTCATGAAGGCCTTTTTGGCGGCGTCCTCAACTATCTTGTCGGAGGTTTTCCCGAGCTCGGTCAGCGCGTAATCCACGCACCAGACCGCGGCGCCGATGGTACCGAGGGTCGCGTCGCCCGTCAGCGAGACCATGTAGTAAACGGCGTCCTTATACATGCCGATTATTTCGTTGTCGGTCTTGCCCTCCTTGCGGTACATGGCGATAAGCGCACCAAGCGCCACGCAGCGGCCGCATTTGCCGAGCGCATCGTTCATGGCGGATGCGATCTCCGAGCTGCCTATCGCAGCTTCGACCCCCGGAACGCCTTTGGTGACGAGCGTCACGGCGTTCGTAACGTAG
>JAFZQQ010000110.1 GCA_017620315.1 Oscillospiraceae bacterium
CTCCCGCGGACCCGACGCGAGCGCCATCGTCCAGACAGGCGGTGGGCTGCTGGGCTTTCACCGCCTTGCGATAATGGGCTTGCATCCGGAGGGAATGCAGCCTTTTGAACGTGAAGGCAGCTTTGTGGTCTGCAACGGCGAGGTATACGGCTTTGACGCGCTGCGCCGGACGCTTGGGGAAAAGGGCTATGATTTTGTCAGCGATTCCGATTGCGAGGTACTGCTCCCGCTCTGGTTTGAGCATGGCGTTGAGATGTTCCCGATGCTCGACGCGGAATTTGCCCTGATACTCTTCGACGGCAGGACAAAGGAATTCATCGCAGCGCGTGATCCCATCGGCATCCGTCCGCTTTTTTACGGCTTTGACGAAAACGGCGTCATCGTCTTTGCAAGCGAGGCTAAAAACCTCGTCGGGCTCTGCGATGAGATAAAGCCCTTCCCGCCGGGGCACTACTGGAGGGGCGGAGAATTCGTATGCTATGAGGATATCGCCAAAGTCGGCACTGTCTGCCATGACGATTTGGAGACCGTTTGCAGGAATATCCGCGACAAGCTGACAGCGGGCGTCAAAAAGCGGCTTGTCGCCGACGCAAAGGTGGGTTTTCTGCTCTCGGGCGGCCTTGACTCATCTCTTGTCTGCGCAATTGCCGCGCGGGAGAGTGATAAGCCTGTCAAAACCTTTGCCATAGGAATGGATATCGACGCCATTGACCTCAAATACGCAAGGGAGGTCGCGGAGTTCATCGGCAGTGAGCACACCGAGGTCATAATCAACCGCAGGGACGTTCTTGCCGCGCTCGAACCGGTGATCGCGCTGCTTGGGACTTTCGACATCACCACGGTTCGCGCTTCCATCGGTATGTATCTGGTCTGCAAGGCGATACACGAGAATACCGACATCCGCGTGCTGCTGACCGGCGAGATAAGCGACGAGCTGTTCGGTTACAAATACACCGACTTTGCGCCCTCGGCAAAAGAATTTCAGAGGGAGGCGGAAAAGCGCATCCGCGAGCTCTATATGTACGACGTGCTGCGCGCCGACCGCTGCATCTCAGTCAACTCGCTTGAGGCGCGTGTGCCCTTCGGAGACCTCGATTTCGTACGCTATGTTATGGCGATCGACCCAGAGAAAAAGCGCAACACCTATGGCAAGGGAAAATACTTGCTGCGCCACGCATTTGAAGGCGATCACATACTGCCGGAGAGCATACTTTGGCGCGAAAAGGCAGCGTTTTCCGACGCTGTCGGTCATTCGATGGTAAACGACCTCAAGGAGTATGCGGAAAAGTATTATGAGGACGGCGATTATCAACTCCGTCGCAGCCGATATGCCCATGCGCGTCCGTTTACGAAGGAGTCTCTGCTCTACCGGGAGATATTTGAAAGATACTATCCCGGTCAGGCAAAGATGATAGCTGACTTCTGGATGCCGAACAAAAACTGGGAGGGCTGCGATGTGAACGACCCCTCAGCGCGCGTGCTTTCAAACTACGGCGCGAGCGGCGAATAAAACAGCACAACGCCCGCGGGTCTGTTACGGCCCGCGGGCGTCGAACTGTGGATCGACGGTTATTACTCTTGCAGGGCGGGGGGCATTTCCCATGCCGAATGGTCGGTGTGCAGAAGATGGTGCGACCTTTCGCCCAGAGGCTTTTCCAGATAGTCACGATAGAGCGCCTGTACATCGGGATTCTCGTGCGAGTATCGTATCTTGTCGTTCGCGTCGAGCCGCCAGAGGATCTTGCCGCGCTCATCGGCAAGCTCGCAGCCGTCGTGTATGGGCTGTCCGCCGCCGCCGGCGCAGCCGCCGGGGCATGCCATGACCTCGACAAAGTCATATACCGCCTCGCCGCGCTTGACCGCTTCTACAAGCTTTCGCGCCATACCGAGACTGCTCACGACCGCGACGCGTACCTCGCCCGCTCCGGGGATCGTGAATGCCGCCTCCTTCCACGGCTTTCCGCCGCGCACGGCGATGAACGAGTCAGGAGAGGGATTGCCGCCGGTGACAAGATAGTACGCACTGCGAAGCGCCGCGTCCATAACGCCTCCCGTTGCGCCGAAAATCACCGCCGCGCCCGTTCCGGTGCCGAGGGGATTGTCAAATTCCTCCTCGTCGAGATAGCGCGGGTCTATGTGGTTTGCGCGCATCATGATGTTCAGTTCGCGCGTGGTGATGGAAACGTCCACATCCGGGTCGCCGCAGGCGTCTGTGAGTGTCGGAAGCGCACATTCCGCTTTCTTTGCGACGCAGGGCATCACCGAAGCGACAAACATCTTGTGTGGATCGACGCCGAGCTTCTCCGCAAAGTAGCTCTTTGCCACCGCGCCGAACATCGCCTGCGGGGACTTCGCTGTGGAAAGATTCGCCGTCAGCTCCGGGTACTGCGACTTGAGGAACCTCACCCAGCCGGGGCAGCAGGAGGTGAACATCGGCCATTGGTACCGCTCCCTGTGTGTAAACCTCTCGATCAATTCGCTGCCCTCCTCCATGATCGTGAGATCGGCGGCGAAATCCGTGTCGAAGACATAATCGAAGCCGACAGCGCGCAGCGCCGCCGCCATGCGTTTCGGCGTTGCGAATTCGGGGTCGAGCCCGAAATACTCCGCCCATGCCGTGCGCACGGCGGGTGCGACCTGTACGACCGTGACAAGCCCGGGGTCGTCGATGGCGTCAAAGACCCGGCCCGTGTCGTCGCGTTCGCGCAGCGCTGCGGTGGGGCAGTGGGTTATGCACTGGCCGCAGTAGGTACACTCGGTCTGCGCGACGGCACGGTTTCGCGAGGCGTTGACCTGAACGCGGGAGCCTGTTCCGAGAAGATCCCATATCTTCACAGTCTGCATTTTTTCACATACCTGCACACAGCGAAGGCACTTTACACACTTGCCGTTTTCGCGGATCAGCGGCGTGGAGTAATCCACCGTTTCGCGGCGGAGCTGCTTGGGAAAGTACGCTCCGCGCATATTGAAATCGTTTGCGAGGCTTTGCAGAGTGCAGTTGCCGCTGCGGGGACAGTTTGTGCAGGAAACGTCGTGCTGCGAGAGCAGCAGCCGCAGATTCGTGTGGCGCGCCTGACGCGCTTTTTTGCTGTTCGTGCGTACGACCATGCCGTCCGCCACCACATTGTCGCAGGAGGGGACCAGACGCTCCATGCCCTCAACCTCGACGCAGCAGATGCGGCAGGCGGCGATCTCGTTGAGATCCTTTAGGTAGCACAGTGTCGGGATGTTGATGTTGGCGCTTTTTGCCGCCTCCAGGATCGTTGTGCCCTCCGGGACGGTCACTGTCTTGTTGTCTATGGTCAGCGTTACCATGTACCCGTCCTCCCTCCTCTGAAAACACCGTAGCCGAAGTGGTCGCAGCGCAGGCAGCGCGACGCCTCGGCATACGCCTCCTCGGCGGTGAAGCCGCACTCTATGCAATCGAAGTCGCATTTGCGCTCCGACGCCTCGCGCTCGCTCGTGTTGACTCGCCCATGCGGCGGTTTATTGTTCAGGCGCGGCGTAGGCACCTCAACGCCTACGTCGATCTCGTGGTGGAAGCCGAGGTATTCGTCGATATTCGCCGCAGCGACCTTTCCCGCCGCAATGGCGCGGATAGCGGTGGCGGGCCCGGTGACGCAGTCACCGCCGGCGAATACGCCGTCCATCTCGCCAAGCTGCCCGCTTGCCTCCGCAACGAACGCACCGCGCTTGATCGTGATCTTGTCCGTCTGGAAGCCCTGTGTCTCGATGCCCTGACCGATGGCGACGACAATAAGATCGGCGGGGATGCGCCGTTCTTCCCGCTGCGCCTGCTCGGGACGCGGCCGGCCGGCCTTGTCCATCTCACCGATGATCTGCGGCTGCGTCCAAAGCGCGACCGCGTTGCCGTCCGCGTCCGTTTCGATGCGTGACGGCGCTTCAAGCGTGACCATCTCGACGCCCTCTGCCATGGCGCCCTCGACCTCCTCGGCCAGCGCAGTCATATCCGCAATACGGCGGCGATAGACGCAGGAGACCCTTTTTGCGCCCAATCGCACGCTGCTGCGGCAAACGTCCATCGCAACGTTGCCGCCGCCGATGACGACAACCTTCTTGCCCGTGAAGTCCGGGCAGTCGTCATCGCCGATGCCGCGCAGCAGCTCGACGGCGGAGATCACGCCCTTCGCGTCCTCGCCCTCGATGCCGGTCTTCTTGTCCGTTTGTGCGCCGATGGTTATGTACAGAGCGTCGTATTCCTTGCGCAGCGCGTCGAAGGTGATCTCCGTGCCGATGTTGACTCCGGTGCGCGCCTCTATCCCCGTGGAAAGGATCGACGCGATCTCCGCGTCCAGCTTTTCGCGCGGCAGGCGATACGCGGGAATGCCGTAGCGCAGCATTCCGCCGAGCTTTTTGCGCTTTTCAAAGACGGTGACCTTGTGACCCATCAGCGCAAGATAATAGGCTGCGGAAAGCCCGCCGGGGCCGCCGCCGATGACGGCGACGCGTTTGCCGGTCGGCTCGGCGTTCGGAGGGTTCGGCACTTCCGGCGCGTGATCGACGGCATAGCGCTTGAGACCGCGGATGTTGACCGCATCGTCGATCATGTTGCGGCGGCATCGCGCCTCGCAGGGGTGCTCGCAGATGTAAGCGCAGGCGGTGGGGAAGGGGTTGTCCTTGCGGATAAGCTTCACCGCGTCCGCGTATTTACCGTACTTGACCAGCGTTACATAGCCGGGGATATCCACGCCCGCCGGACACAGTGCAACGCAGGGCACGGGATTCTGTGCCGCGCCGAGACAGCGGTGGTTCCGGACATGCTCCTCATAGTCGTCGCGGAAGCCCGCCAGCCCGTCGAGCACAAGTCGTGCGGCGTCGCGCCCGATGGCACAGTCGGCGGTGTTGACGATGGTGCTTGCCGTGCGCTCGATGATATCGATGGTTTCCATTGCCGCGTCGCCGTCGAGCACCTGTTCCATCAGGGCGGACAGCTGCCCGAGGCCGATGCGGCAGGGTACGCATTTTCCGCAGGTCTGTGCGTGGCAGAGATTCAGAAAATTCCGCGCGAGATCCACCGGGCACAGTCCCGGCGGGCTCGCGGCTATGCGGCGCTCGATATCGCGGTACAGAGAGTCGATCACAGTCTGTGCGCGAGACGGCGTCATGATGTCAAGTCTTGACAAGCAGCATCACTCCTATTCTTCAAAGATTCAGGAACCGGGCGGCACATGGCCGTCTTCTCCAAGCAAAAAAAGGTGCTCATCCGGGCATGGGTAACCCAAATGAACACCTTTGTTCTGTAAAAAATCATACCATGCACGCCGCGGTATGTCAAGCTTGC
>JAFZQQ010000111.1 GCA_017620315.1 Oscillospiraceae bacterium
GACGCGGTAGCCCTCGGCCTTTGCCGGGGCGATATACCGCGCGCGGTCCCCGCGCGTGGGGTTGGTGTTGTCGACCACGTAGTCCGCGCCGTCCGCAAGGCACGCCTCGATCGCCGCCCGCTTCCTGCCGCGGGTCTTCAGGGCGTCAAGGTTGACGCGCCGGACCTCCGGCAGGTACCGGCGGCAGAATTCGGACTTTCCGCTGCCCTGGATCCCGATCATGATATACAGCGTTTTCATGTTCTGGCGTCCGCCTCGCTTTTCCGCCGGTGCGCGGGCGCCGTTAGGGCCGCTCGGGCATCGAGTCGTCCTCGTCCACCCAGGTCTGCACGTCGACGCTCTCGTACTCCGTGGGCGTGCGGCGGATGACTACGCGGGAGAGGCCCGCGTTGATGATCTGGCGGCGGCACATCGCGCAGGAGGTCGCGTCGTTCAGCAGCCCGCCGCTCTGCGCGTCGCGCCCGACGAGGTAGAGCGTCCCGCCGACCATGTCGCGCCGCGAGGCGGAGATGATCGCGTTTGCCTCGGCATGGACGCTGCGGCAAAGCTCGTAGCGCTCGCCGCGAGGCACCTTCATCGCCTCGCGCGTGCAGTAGCCGAGGTCGACGCAGTTTTTGCGGCCCCTCGGCGAGCCGTTGTAGCCGGTGGAAATGATCTCGTCGTTCTTGACGATGATCGCGCCGTAAACGCGGCGAAGACAAGTTGCGCGCTCTAACACCGTTTGAGCGATGTCGAGATAGTAGTTGTCCTTGCTGATGCGTCCCATAGTCGTACCTCCTCAAATCCCGCTCAGATCGAAATCCGGCGTATATTCTTCTTTCGCGCTGCTCTTTTCCTGAACAAAACCATCGCTCAGGCCGCAGGCCTCCATATACTCCCTCGCCGCGCGGTACTCCGCGCCGGTCACGCGGCGCGCAAGCGCGCCCTCGGCTCCGCTCTGTGGCGTGTACTGGCTCATGAGCGAGAACATGACCTCGCCGGGGCGGAAACGTCCGGCGACATAGTCGATCACGCGGCGCGTGTTTTCAAGCTGCCCCGGCAGTACCAGGTGCCGGATGAGCACGCCGCTTTTGAGAAGCCCGTCGTCACCTAAGCGGAAGGGCCCCGTCTGGCGGTACATCTCGTCTATCGCCGCGGCGGCGGCGTCAAAGTAGTCCGGTGCGTGGGAAAGCTCCCCGGCGAGCGCGGCGTCGGCGTATTTGAGGTCGGGAAGGAAGATTTGCACCTTCCCTTCCAGCGTGCGAAGCGTCTCAACGCTTTCATAGCCGCCGCTGTTCCACACCACGGGCACGCCGAGCGGTTCACGCAGGGCGTCGAGTATCCACGGCGTGAAATGCGTCGGCGTGACGAGGTCGATGCAGTGCGCGCCGCTTTCAATCAGCTCATCAAATATCGCGCGCAGCCGCTTTGCCGGTATGGGCTTTCCGAAGCCGTCACGGGATATGGCGCCGTTTTGACAGTAGCTGCAGCCGAGGTTGCAGCCGGTGAAGAAGACGCAGCCCGCGCCGCGCGTTCCGGAAAGACAGGGCTCCTCCCACATGTGGAGCATGGCCCGCGCAGCGACGATGCCGGCGGGCATGCGGCAAAAGCCCGTGCCGGAGGTCTCCGTGCGTTCGGCTCCGCAGCGCCGCGGGCAGATATCGCAGATCATGTGCCGGGACGGAAGTCCGGGCCGAGGTCGCCGCGCGACCAGTGCTTGCGGCAAAGCCCGATATACTTGTCATTCGCGCCGAGAACGACCTGCTCGCCCTCCTTCAAAACGTGTCCCTGCTCGTCGAAGCGCGCGTTGAAGGTCGCCTTTTTGCCGCACCAGCAGATCGTCTTGACTTCTTCTATCTTGTCGGCCATGACCAGAAGCTCATAGCTTCCGGGGAAGAGCTCGCCGCGGAAGTCCGCACGCAGCCCGTAGCACATCACGGGGATGCCGCAGTCGTCAACGAGGTGGACAAGGTACATGACCTCCTCCCGCGTGAGAAACTGCGCCTCGTCCACGATGATGCAGGCGTTGGTCTTCAGCTCGTCCTCACTCATGCCGCGCATCTCGTCAAAATAGACGCAAGGTTCCTCAAGCCCAATGCGCGAGTGCACGATGTGGTCGCCGTCGCGGGTGTCGAGCCGGGGCTTTGTGAGCAGCACCCTCTGTCCCCGCTCGCGGTAGTTGAAATGCGCCATCAGTGCGTTCGCGGTCTTGCTGGAGCCCATCGCCCCGTACTTGAAATAAAGCTGTGCCATGCTCTTCTCTCTCCTGTTTTTGTTAATGTTCAAATTGGATTTCCCGCGGCGTCAGAGCAGCAACCCTCTCGCCTGTGCGGAAAAATGCCGAAACGCGCTCGGGATCGCGAGCATCTCGAAGCCCTCGGCGTCCACCCATCGGAACTCAGCGGGGCCGTCGCCCGCGACCTCCGCGGCATAACCCTTCATCTGCCATTCGATGTGCGTAAAAACGTGCTTCGCCGTGCCGCAGGGCGCGAGCTTCATCACGTCCAGCCCCCATTGCGCGGCTGTGATGCGCGCGGAGGCTTCATCCAGATTTCCCTCTGTGTTCGGAAATTCGGTCAGTCCCGCCAGCAGCCCGGTCTCCGGCCTTCGGCGGACCGCAAGAGCGCCGTCGCGGACAAGCAGAAAAACCGTGCGCTCCTCCGCGCGGCGCGGCTTTTTCTTCGCGCGCACGGGCAAACGCTCCGTCAGTCCCTCGCGGTAAGCCGCGCAAAACTCCCTGCCGGGACAGTCCCCGCACAGCGGCGCGCCGTTCGGCAGGCACACCGTCGCGCCGAGGTCCATCATCGCCTGATTCCACACGCCGGGGCATTCCCGGTCGATGGACCCGGCGAGCTTTTTCCGAAAGAACCGTTTGACCCGTGCGTCGGTGACGTCCCGCGCGCAGGAGCACAGCCGTGACGCGACGCGCAGCAGGTTCCCGTCGACCGCCGGTTCCGGCTCGCCGAAGTTGATCGAGGCGATTGCGCTTGCCGTATAGTCCCCGATCCCGGGAAGCCGGCGCAGCTCCGCGCAGCTTCGGGGCAGCTCAGCGCCGTATGCCTCCGTTACGAGCTGCGCCGCCCGGCGCAGATTTTTCGCGCGGGAGTAGTAGCCAAGGCCCTCCCAGAGCTTGAAAAGCCTGTCCTCCGATACCGCCGCGAGCGCGCGCACGTCGGGCAGCTCCGCCATAAAGCGCTCGTAGTACCTGAGCACCGCGCTCACGCGGGTCTGCTGCAGCATGATCTCGCTGACCCAGGTGCGATACGGCGACGGCTCCTCCCGCCACGGCATGCTGCGCCTGTGCGCACCGTACCAGTCAAGCAGCGGCTCGCGCAACGCCTCCAGATTTTCCCAATGCTCCTTCATGTTCGGTTGGACCTCCCATGGGACTGCTGCAAAATGCGCGAAACGCACAAATAGCACGTCATTGCGAGGAGCGCAGCGACGTGGCAATCCGTTCCTTTTGGCATTATGATTCGGCGCGTTTCTTCGCGTTGAATCTTAATGCATAGCCGCAGCGGCGGCACAATTCCTCCGCCGGAACGCGGCGCGAAAAACCGTCGAAAAGCGCCGCCGCGCGCTCACCCGCGAGTATTTCGCCGAGCCCCTGCTCGAAAATGTTTCCCAGCGCGAGATCGCCCTCGTGGTCGAGACAGCAGGGCACGACCGTGCCGTCGGCCAGTATGCCGATCTGCTCGCGCAGCGCGCGGCAGAATTCGGTGTGCGTTTCCGCAGCGCCGAGATCCGGCCACTCAAAGGCGCGCTCGCGCTCAAGATACAGGTTTTCGGCAAGCCGAAAGCTGCGCGCTCTGGGCTCGGGCCAATCCGAAACGCCGGTCTTTTCGCGCAGAAAGTCCAGGATCACGCCGTTTCCGGCGTCCGCGGCGCCCTCGTTCCATAGCCGCAGCGCGACGATAACGCCGCACTCCGCCGCGCGTACTGCGAACGACCACACGGATTCCAGATACTGCCGCGCCTCACCGACGTCGCCGCCGTTTTCCTCTATGCTGTGCAGCGAAACCGCGACGCGATAGAGCGCACCGGACGAGAGCAGCGTTTCCGCGCGAGCGGCGAGCAGCGTGCCGTTGGTGGTGAGACAGACCTTCATACCGTGCGCGCGCGCCGAGGCAAGCAGACTGTCCAGTCTCGGGTGCAAAAGCGGCTCGCCCATGAGGTGCAGATAGACATAGGAAACGCGGCCCTCCAGAGCGTCCAGCACCGCGTCGAATTCCTCCGGCGACATCGTGCGCGGCGCGCGCCGCGTTCCGGGACAAAAGGCGCAGCGCAGATTGCACACGTTTGTGATCTCCACATAGGCACGTTTCAGCACGCCTTGCCCTCCCGTCAATTTTACTTGCCGCAGATGATAATAACATATATGTATGTGCTTGCGCAAGGGGGTAGGGTCAATGTATAATGCAGTAAAAAGGAGGCATGCGTCATGACTGTTACTTTCCTCGCGCACAGCGGGTTTCTCGTTGAGTGGGACCGTTTTTATACGCTCTTCGACTGGTGGAAGGGCGAGCTGCCCGGGCTTGAGAGCGCGAAGCCGCTGCTCGTCTTCGCAAGCCACGCCCACAGCGACCACTTCGAACCGCATATCTTCGGCCTGCCGGAGAGGCATACCGATACGCGCTTCATCCTCTCGAACGATATCCGCCTTACGCAGCAGCGCCGGGAAAGACTCGGCATTGGCGAGGATGTTTTCTCGCGCGTGAGCTTTGCCCGCCCGAACAGCCTGCTCGAGCTGGACGCCGCGGGCGAGACGCTGCGTGTGCGCACCTTCAAATCGACCGACGCCGGCGTCGCGTTTCTGCTCTGCGCCGGGGGAAAACTCGTCTATCACGGGGGCGATCTCAACTGGTGGGACTGGGAGGAGGACGAAAAGCAGTACCGCAACAACATGGCTGCGAACTATCGCCGCTCGGTCGCCGCGCTTGCCGACGCCGTGCGCGAGGAGGCGTCGCTGCACGGCTGCGAAGGCGTCGTCGACGCCGCTATGGCTCCGCTGGATCCGCGGCTGGAGGGTTCGTGCGGCCTCGGCGTCGAATATCTGCTCGCAAATGTACCCGTGAGACGGCTGTTTCCTATGCACATGTGGGAAAACTACGATATTACAGAGCGTTATTGCCGCGAGCATCCCGCCGACGCGGAAAAGCTCGTGAGGATCGGCCGCGAGGGCGAAAGCTTCACGGTTTGACGGCATTATTTCAAAAAACGAACGGTGCAATATAAAATATGAAAGCAATCTTGCAAAAAGTTCTTGCTTTTCGTCGCCATACAGTATAGAATGATATCAGAGAGCAAAACAATTTGTTGAATATATTAAATTTTAAGGGAGGAGCGACGACATGGCAAAATTCAAAGTTTACTACACCATCGAACTCAACGAGGTGGCAACCGAGATCTTCAACAAGAACGATTTTGAAGTGAAGCTTTGCTCGCACAACGACGAGGAGACCTACGTCAAGGAACTCGCCGAGTTCCAGCCCGACGGCATTATGTGCCGCACCGAGCCCGTCACCGCGAAGATGATGGATGTGTGCAAGAGCCTCAAGGTCATCGGCAAGCAGGGCGCCGGTCTTGACAACATCGACATGGATCATGCCGAGCAGAAGAACATTCAGGTCGTTTTCGCACCCGCCGGCAACGCCAACGCCGTCGCCGAGCATGTCATCCTTCTCATGCTCGCCTGCGCGAAGCGCTTCAACTATGTTGACAGGCAGTTCCGCAGCGGCAACTTCCTCGTCCGCATGAACCTTGAGAACACCTATGAGCTCGAGGGCAAGACCCTTGGCATGATCGGTTGCGGCCGTATTTCCCAGCTCGCTATGCGGAAGGCAAAGTTCGGCTTCGGCATGAAGATCATCGGCTACGATCCCTATCTCACGCAGGACAAGATCGGCGACCTGTGCGAGCTGAAGGCGACCGCGAAGGAGGTCTGGGAGCAGGCCGATTTCGTCAGCGTGCATCTGCCCGAGGTCGAGTCCACGCACCATTCCATCGGACGTGAGCAGTTCGCGTGGATGAAGCCCAACGCCTCCTTCATCAACTGCGCGCGCGGCGGCCTCATCAAGGAGAACGAGCTGATCGAGTGCCTGAAGGACGGCACGCTCTTCCAGGCCGGCCTCGACGTGTTCGAGCATGAGCCCATTCAGGAGTCCAGCCGCGAGCTGTTCGACCTCGACAACGTCATCATGACCCCGCATATGGCGGCGACCAATTCACGAAGCTGATGATCTTGTGCAAGGCACCTGCACTCTCGAATTGGTTCTTGAAGAAGAGATAGTCGTCATTCGA
>JAFZQQ010000112.1 GCA_017620315.1 Oscillospiraceae bacterium
CCGTTGAGAATGTTCATCATTGGGACGGGCAAGGTGTTGCCGTTCTGGCCGCCAAGAAAGCGGTACAGAGGAATATCGAGGGAATTTGCCGCAGCGCGGGCGCAGGCTATGGAGACCGCGAGAATGGCGTTTGCACCGAGCTTGGACTTGTCGTCCGTGCCGTCGGCCTCAAGCATTGCCTTATCTATGGCATAAATGTCATAGGCGTCCTTCTTCGCGAGAGCCTTGTTGATGACGGTGTTGACGTTTTTAACCGCTTTGCTGACGCCCTTGCCGCCATAGCGCTTCTTATCGCCGTCGCGAAGCTCAAGAGCTTCAAACTCACCGGTGGAAGCTCCGCTGGGAGCCGCTCCGGTGCCGATCGTGCCGTCGTCAAGGATGACGTCGGCCTCAACGGTGGGGTTGCCGCGGGAGTCAATGATCTCACGAGCGATGACTTTTTCTACTTTGGGACTGTACATGATATAAACTCCTTTCAAATGGTTTATTACCAATATTATATTTTACCACATTATGTGCTGCTTTGCAAGATGAACGAACAGAAATTGCATAATCACATAAAACGGGACAGAAACAGCGGAGTCACATACGCCTCGAGCGCTGCAGAGATAACTGTCAGAGGAACGACCCAGCGAGTGAAAACGCGAAGACTGCTGCCAAGCGCTTTGGCGACGGTCTTTCCCTCTATACGCCCAAGAATGCCCCAGGTAGAGGCCCGGCAGGAGTAGAGCCCGGCGGCGCAGGACATCACAAGCGCTATGGATTCGACTATCCCGTGAGGGAGAGTTCCGGCGAGATATGCCACAATTCCAAATCCTTTTTGGACATAGTAGACGCCGAGAGCACCTATCATCAATGCGTTTAGACCCAGAACAAGAGCAGACAGATGCAAAAAGGGAATGAGCCCTATCGCGATCGTAAACAACAGAGCAAACAGATTGTTCGACAAAATCGTCAGCATGAGCTGCCAATCCGAGACCTGATAGAGCCCTATTTCCGCCGCGGCGCCGGTGAAGGTCGTCATAAGCGCGTCAAGCGAGCCCGGACGCATAAAGCCGAGAGCATAGCCTATGGCAATGAGCAGCACAAAAGAAATCGCCGTGTTGCGAATAAGCTCAAGAAGAGAGTCGGGAATGAAATAAAAGCTTTTCAGCGCGTCACGCCCGTTCATGAAAGCTTGGCGATGCCCGCCCTGACACGGCGGAGCGTCTCGTCCTTTCCGAGAATGTGGCAAAGCTCTACAGCTCCGCCGGGCGTCACAAGCTTACCCGCAACGGCGATTCGAAGCGGCCACATCAAGGTCGCGTTCTTAACGCCCAGCTCTTCGGCGTAGGAAACCAACGTGTCGTGTATCGCGTCAACCGTCCAGCTTGAAATACCCTCAAGCTTGGGAAGAACCTTTTGCAGCATATCAAGAGAAACCGCAGAGTCGGTCTTCGACTTCTTGTTCGTAAAGAATTCAACGTCGTATTCGGGCAGCGCGTCGAAGAAATCAACCTTTTCGGGAATGTCGGACAGCCTCTCGCATCTGGCTTGCAAAAGTGCGGATATCTCGGCAGTGGAATAAGCCTCATTATGCACAGATTGGCGAATGTAAGGCTCAGCCGCTTTACAGAATTCCTTGGGTGACATCGAGCGGATATAGTTGGCGTTGAAGTAGGTTAGCTTTTCAATATCGAAAATCGCGGGGGATTTTGATATGCCCGCGAGGTCAAAGCAATCGATCAACTCGTCGAGTGTGAAGAATTCCTGCTCGGACTTTTCGCCGCGGGGAGACCAGCCGAGAAGCGCGACGTAGTTTAGAATTGCGGGAGTAAGGAAACCCTGAGCCTTGAGATCCTCATAGCTTGGGTCGCCGTTGCGCTTTGACATTTTGTGCTGTGCATCCCGCATAACAGGCGAACAATGCACATAAGTGGGAACATCCCAGCCGAACGCCTCGTAAAGCAGGTTATATTTCGGCGCGGAGGAGAGGTATTCGCTTCCGCGGACGACATGGGTTATTCCCATAAGGTGATCGTCAATGACGTTCGCAAAGTTGTAGGTCGGCATGCCGTCGCGCTTGAGCAGCACCTGATCGTCAAGCGTTTTGTTTTCCACCGTCACGTCGCCGAAGGAGGCGTCGTGGAAGGTGGTCGTTCCCTCGTGCGGGATGCGCTGGCGGATGACATAGGGGTCTCCGGCAGCGACGCGGGCCTTGGCGGCCTCAAGGCTGAGGGAGCGGCAGGGATCGTCGGCACGCTCAAAGTCACCACTGTCCTCGGCGGACTCGGCCTTCTCGCAAAAGCAGTAGTAGGCATGGCCGCGTTCGCACAGAAGCTCGGCATATTTGCCGTAAGTGTCGCGCCTTTCAGACTGGATATAGGGTGCAACAGGACCGCCGACGTCGGGGCCTTCATCGTGCTCAAGGCCGCATTCCTCCATTGTGCGGTAAATGACGTCGGTCGCGCCTTCAACGAGCCTGCCCTGATCTGTGTCCTCGATGCGAAGGATAAAAGTGCCTTTTTCGTGCCGCGCGATAAGGTAAGTGTAAAGCGCGGTGCGCAGATTACCGACGTGCATATAGCCGGTAGGCGATGGCGCAAAACGGGTCCGCACCTTGCCGTGCGGGATCTTGCGCTCCATAATGTCGAAATACTCCATATCCAATGCCATAGGATAGACCTCCTAAAAAATATCCTTATTATTTTACCGTTTTGGTGAATAATTGTCAAGGTTTAGCGCAAGACCTTGTACTTCGTGAAAAAATGTGTTACCATACAAACTTGGATGATAATACTTGCGTTTTATACGTGAGCAAGAGAAAGGATAAAATAATATGAGCGAAGAAAACATTCGGGAGAAAAAGAGAATATTCAGTGGTATTCAGCCAAGCGGCGAGCTGACGCTCGGTTCGTATATGGGCGCTATCAGGAACTGGGTGGCGCTTCAGGACGAGTATGACTGTGTTTACTGCATTGTCGATATGCACGCGATAACCGTTCGCCAGAATCCCGCAGACCTGCGCCGGCGTACACTTGCGCAGCTTGCGCAGTATATCGCCTGCGGGCTGGATCCGAAGAAGAGCATTCTTTTCATCCAGAGCCATGTCCATCAGCACGCTGAGCTTGGCTGGGTGCTGGGCTGTTACACGCAGTTTGGAGAGCTCAGCAGGATGACGCAGTTCAAGGACAAGGCCGCAAAACACGCCGACAACATAACCTCGGGACTTTTCACCTACCCGGTGCTGATGGCTGCGGATATTCTTCTCTATCAGGCGGATCTTGTGCCTGTTGGCGAGGATCAGCGCCAGCACGTTGAGCTTTGCCGCGACATTGCGCAGCGCTTCAACGGCGTATACAGCGATACCTTCCGCCTTCCGGAGGCGTTTATCCCGAAGATGGGCGCACGTGTGATGAGCCTCGGCGACCCGACGAGCAAAATGAGCAAGTCTGACCCGGACGGCTGCATCAATCTTATGGACAAGCCCGAGGAGATCGTGCGAAAGTTTAAGCGCGCCGTGACGGACAGCGACTCTGAGAACTGCGTGCGCTTTGACTCGGAGAACAAGCCGGGCGTTTCCAACCTTATTACAATCTACGCCGCCGCCACAGGCATGGACAGAGAGAACGTGGAGCAGAAGTTCGCGGGGCAGGGATACGGAAGCTTCAAGCCTGCCGTTGCAGATGCGATAATCGAGCTTTTCCGCCCGATCAGAGAGGAAGCGGAAAGGCTGAACGCGGACAAGGAATATCTTGAATCGGTTTACAGGGACGGTGCGGAGCGCGCTTCCTGCGTCGCGGAAAAAACGCTGCGCAAGGTCTATAAAAAGGTCGGCTTTATTCCGCGCTGAAGGATGGGACAGTAGATGGCGACAAGTATACCGGGTGAGCTGCTGCTTCGCGTTTGCGAGGCTACGCTGTGCGCGCTGGTGGTCAGCTTTGTTATGTGCCCGCCGGTGAAATCGTTCGCGTATAAAATCGGCGCGATCGACGTACCAAAAGACAACAGGCGTATGCACAAAAAGCCCGTTCCAAGGCTTGGCGGGCTGGCTATCTTCCTTGGCTTTATTGTTAGCCTGCTGATATTTGTTCACATAGACCTGCAGCTGCGGGGCATACTCCTTGGAGCGTCGGTGATCGTCGTGCTCGGCGTTGTGGACGATATAACTCCGCTGAGGGCCTGGTTCAAATTTATCGTGCAGATCGCCGCGGCGCTGATAGCGGTATTTCACGGCGTAGTAGTAACGATATTATCCAATCCAAATGTTTTCAGCGACGATCCGTACTGGTCGCTGGGATGGGCGTCTGTTCCCATCACCGTACTTTGGATAGTCGGCATAACGAACGCGGTCAATTTGATCGACGGGCTTGATGGGCTCGCCAACGGAGTATCGACGATCAGCGCCGTAACAATGCTTGTCATTGCCCTCATCGTTTCAGAGGGGCAGACGGCGCTTATTATGGCGTCGCTTGTCGGCGCGTGCGTCGGTTTTATGCCTTTCAACAAAAATCCGGCAAAAATGTTCATGGGCGATACAGGCTCGACATTTCTGGGCTATATTCTGGCAACGATATCGATACAGGGACTGTTCAAGTATTACGCGATCATTTCCTTTGCCGTGCCGTTCTTGATACTCGGA